>NZ_JBYNTS010000020.1:0-17728 GCF_057784975.1 Novosphingobium sp. DS6-6
CACTCAAACTACCGTCAACCGTCATCCGACATAATTTTGTCCAATTGACAAAAACAACCACACATCAAACCCTTAACAACCATCCCCCCAACCCCGCAACACCAGGCAGCAACCAGCGCAGTATAATCGGACAAGGCAGAATCAGGCGTGGCCGGTGCTGGCCGCCAGATGTGCCGGATCGATGCCGGCGGCGCGCCAGGTCGTGGCCCAGCGCTGCTCACGCGGCGTATCGAACAGAATCGCGGGCGAGCCTTCGGCCGCATGCCAGCCATGATGGTGCAGTTCTTGCTCGAGCTGGCCCGGACCCCACCCGGCATATCCCAGCGCCACCAGCCAGCGCGACGGGCCGCGCCCTTCGGCGATGGCGCGCAGGACGTCCGTCGACGCCGACAAGGTGCAAAGCGGATCGACGGCGAGAGACCCTTCACCGCCCCAATCGGGCGTATGCAGCACGAAACCGCGCGAGGTTTCGACCGGGCCGCCGTGCAGCACCGGCCCATCGGGCGCATGACCGGGATCGATGCCCACGTTTTCGAGCAGGCCATGGAACGTCACGCCGGCGCGAACCTCGCCGAGCCCGATGCCCAAAGCGCCATCGGCATCGTGCCGGCACAAGGCGATCACCGCGTGATCGAAACGTGGATCCATCATGCCCGGTAGCGCCAGAAGCAAGCGGCCGCCGAGATACTGCGGTGCGCGTTGGGGCAAGGCGCCGGCGGACGGACGCGGATCCATGGTCATGCAGCCGCCGCGGGCAGGCGGGCATCCGGCGCTGCCGCGCCGGCGCCGCCTGGCCCGCGATCTTCCGCCGCATCAAGCAGGCGCCGCTCCAGATTGCGCAGCCGGGTTTCGCCCGTGACCTTTTCGCCCAGGATATCGGTGACATAGAACGTGTCGACGGCGCGTTCGCCATATGTGGCGATATGCGCGGAATGAACAACCAGCCGCGAATCGAACAGGGCATGGGCCAGCCGGCTGAGCAGCGCCGGCCGATCGCGCGCGCCCACTTCCACCACGGTGAAGCGGTTCGACGCCTTGTTGTCGTAGATCACGATGGGCTGCACATCGAAGGCCTCGGCCCGGGGACGCGCCAGAGGCCGCGCCGCCAGTTGCCGCATCAGCCTTACGCGGTTGGACAGCGCATCGGCGATGCTGGCTTTCAGCCGCTCGATATGGCGCGCCTCGTTCAACGGGCGCCCGAGCGGATCCTGCACCAGAAAATTGTCGACCGCCAGGCCCTGGCGCGTGGTGTGAATGCGCGCGTCGATGATATTGCCGCCTGCCAGGTGGATGGCACCGGCAAGGCGGTAGAACAACCCGGCATGATCGGCCGCAAGAACCGTGACGAGCGTTGCCCCGCGCGCCGGGTAATAATGCGCTTCAACCGAAAGCGGCTCGCCCAGGGCGGCGTCCATCTGCTGCAGATTGAGCGCGATGATGTCTTCCGGCTCGGCTATCCAATAGGCATCGCCCAGCTGGCGGCCCACCGTGCCGATCAGTGCGGCGCGTTCCTTGAGCAGCGCGCCGACCGCCTTTTTCTTGGCGGCGATGCGTTCGGGGCGGCCGTGCTGCTTGTGGCCAAGGCGCAGCATTTCCTCGGTCTGGATGAACAGGTCCCCCAGCAGCTGGCGTTTCCACGAGTTCCAGATGCCCGGCCCCACCGCACGTATGTCGACGATCGTGAGGACGAGGAGCAGACGCAGGCGCTCGGCACTTTGCACCTGCGCCGCAAAATCGGCGATGGTCTTGTAATCGGCCAGATCGCGTTTGAATGCCGTGGCGCTCATCAGCAGATGCCAGCGCACCAGCCAGGACACCAGTTCCGTCTCCGCCGCCGAAAGGCCCAGCCGCGGGCACAGCTTGCGCGCCACCTCGGCACCAAGCAGCGAATGATCCCCGCGCCGGCCCTTGGCGATGTCGTGCAGCAGCGTGGCGATATAGAGTACCCGGCGCGAGGCGACTTTCTGGACCACATTGCTGGCCAGGGGATGCAATTCGCGCTCTTCCCCCTTTTCGATGCGGGCAAGCAGGCCAATGGCGCGGATCGTGTGCTCGTCCACCGTATAATGGTGGTACATGTCGAACTGCATCTGCGCCACGACGCGGCCGAAATCGGGAACGAAGCGGCCGAACACACCCGCTTCGTTCATCCAGCGCAGCACGGTTTCCGGATCGTTGCGGCTGGTCAGCAGATCGAGGAACAGCGCGTTGGCGCGCGGATCCTTGCGCACCGCGCCATCGATCAGGCCGGAATCGCGCCGCGCCAGGCGCATCGCATCGGGGTGGATTTCCCGTCCGTGCTTGTCGGCCACGACGAATATCTCGATCAGCCGCACCGGATCTTCGGCAAAGAAACCGTCGGCAGGCACCGAAACCTTTTCCGCCACGATCGGAAAGCCGCCGATCTTGCGCCGGCGGCGCTGGCGCAGCGCGGCAAAGAAACCGGGCTTGGCCCGCGCGAACTGCTCGTCGAGCTGGGCCATGAACACGCCGGTAAGCGAACCGGTCTGCTTGGCCTGGAGAAAGAAGAACTGCATGAACCGCTCGACCGGGCTTTTGCCTGGCCGATCGGCAAAGGTCATGCGCGCGGCGACTTCGCGTTGCAGGTCGAACGTGAGGCGGTCTTCGGCGCGATTGGTGATCATGTGCAGGTGGCAGCGGACTGCCCAGAAAAAGTTCTCGGCGCGGTGGAACGCACGATATTCCGCCGCCGTCAGCAGGCCGACATTCACCAGTTCCGAGGGATCGCGCACTTTGTGGACATATTTGCCGATCCAGTAGAGCGTGTGCAGATCGCGCAGGCCGCCCTTGCCCTCCTTCACGTTGGGTTCCACCACATAGCGGCTGTCCCCCAGACGCTTGTGCCGGTCGTTGCGTTCGGCAAGCTTTTCGGCAACGAACTGGCGCTCGGTTCCGGCGGCCACCTCGGCCCAGAAACGGCGGGCGCATTCCTCGTGCACCGCGCGATCGCCCCAAACGTAGCGCCCTTCGAGCAGGGCTGTACGAATGGTCAGATCGGCCTTGGCCATCCGCACGGTTTCATCGAGCGAGCGGCTCGAATGGCCGACCTTGAGCCCCAGATCCCACAGGAAATAGAGAATCGCTTCGATCACCTGCTCGCACCAGGGGCTGGGCTTGCCGGGGGTGACGAAAGCGATGTCGACATCGGAATGCGGCGCCATTTCGCCGCGGCCGTAGCCGCCTACGGCAAGAACGGCGATGCGCTCGTTCCTGGCCGGGCTGCCGGGGGGATAGACGCCGCCGATCACATGATCGTGGATCACCCGCACCAGCTGGTCCACCAGAAACGCCTGGCCCTGCGCGCATTCATAGCCAGCCGACGGCTTGCCGCGCAGCCGGCGGGCCAGTTCCTCGCGCCCGCTGGCAAGCGCCGCACGCAAGTGCTCGACCACGGCGGGGCGCGCACGCGCCGGGTCACCGCCGGCCACCGCCAGGGCCGCCGCGATAGCTTCGGCAAGAGTGCGGCGGTCGATGATGGCGCGCTGGTGGGCGATGCGGGGCAGAGTCATGCAGCGATCAATAAACGAGCGAACCTTAAGGGGAAACATCCTTGGTCCGGAAGTTTGCATAGCGGGCCCGATAGGCCGTCCCGCCGGGCCTGGATTGCGCTGGCCGGACAGGCTTTTGCGGTCGCGCGGCTTTTGGCGTTTGCCAGCGGCTCGGCCACTGTGCCAGAAGGCCGGCGATTCCGGCGGATCCCAGATTGCCGGTCCACCGCCCGGTCCGCGGGCGCACGTCACGGAGCTTTGCGCTTGTCCCTTTTTCCGGCCTCTCTGCTAAGCGCTCTTTCCGCTGCAGCGACGGCATCGTCGCGCACGCCGCTGTATTGGGAGCAATTGCATCTTTCCCCGATCGCATGGGATTTCGGCTTTTTCGCGCTGCGCTGGTATTCGCTGGCCTATCTGGCCGGCATTCTCATCGGCTACTGGCATCTGTCGCGCATGATCCGCCAGCCCGGCGCGCCCATGGCGCAGCGCCATGCCGACGACCTGTTCTTCTATGCGACGCTGGGCATTATTCTGGGCGGCCGCGCCGGCTATGCCACGTTCTACGACCCCTATCTGTGGACCCACCCGGCGGAACTGGCCAAGCTGTGGCAGGGCGGCATGAGCTTTCACGGCGGCCTGCTCGGCACGGTTCTGGCCATAGCTTTCGTCTGCTGGCGCAACCGGCTGAGCTTCATCCGGGTGTGCGACTATATCGCGCCTTGCGCGCCCATCGGCCTGTTTTTCGGCCGTTGCGCCAATTTCGTGAACGGCGAGTTGTGGGGCCGGGTAACGACGGCCGACGTGCCCTGGGCCATGGTCTTTCCCGGCGCCGGCCCCAACCCGCGCCATCCCAGCCAGCTTTACGAAGCGCTACTCGAAGGGGTGGTCCTGGCAGCGGTGCTGATCACGCTGTTCTGGAAGACCCGCGCACGCTGGCGGCCGGGTCTGCTGATGGGCACGTTCGCCGCAGGCTATGCCCTGTCGCGCTTCGTCATCGAATTCTATCGGGAACCCGATGCCCAGTTGCAGGACTTTGCCCTGCGCACGGGGCTCTCGATGGGGCAGTGGCTGACGTTGCCGATGCTGGCGATCGGCCTTATCCTGCTGGTGCGGGCCATGGCGCGGCCGCCGCTGGGAGCAGCGACGCCGCAGGCAGCCTGACGCGATGGGTGACAGGTCCGCCAGCCCGCCATCGCCGCACCGCGAATCGCTGCGACAGGTTTTCGCCCGGCTGATCCAGGCCACCGGCCCGATCAGCATCGCCCATTACATGGCCGAGTCCAACGCACACTATTATGCCAGGCGCGATCCGCTGGGCACAGGCGGCGATTTCGTTACCGCGCCGGAAATGAGCCAGATGTTCGGCGAGATGATCGGGCTATGGCTTGCAGACATCTGGATCCGTGCCGGGAAGCCCGCGCCCATCGCCTATGTCGAGGCCGGCCCAGGCCGGGGCACGCTCGCGCGCGATGCCCTGCGGGCAGCGGCAAGCCAGGGACTGACGCCCGAGGTGCATTTCGTGGAGACCAGCCAGGCCCTGCGGACCTTGCAGCATCGCCATTTTCCGGCGGCCACGTGGCACGACGATTTCTCCACCCTGCCCGCGGACCGCCCGCTGCTGGTAGTCGGCAACGAGTTTCTCGATGCCCTGCCCGTACGCCAGATGGTACGCACCGCGCTGGGCTGGCGCGAGCGGATGGTCGGTTGGGACGCGGAGCGTGCGCGCCTGTTGCCGGTAGCCGGCAACAGGCCGATGGACGCGGCAGTGCCGCCCGAACGCGCTGCCGCTGCCGAGGGCACGATCATCGAAACCTGCCCGGCCGCCGCCGCCGTGACCGCGCAAGTGGCAGCGCAACTGGCGGCGCAGGGCGGCGTGGCGCTATGGATCGATTACGGCCACGATGCCCCCCGCGAGGGCAGCACGCTTCAGGCCGTGCGCGCCCACCGCCAAGTCGATCCCTTCGCCGAGCCGGGCGAGGCGGACTTGACCGCGCTGGTGGATTTCGCCGCGTTGATGCCGGTGGCGGAACGCGCCGGCGCCCGTTGCGAAGGCGTGATCACCCAAAGCGCATTCCTGCGCAACCTGGGGATCGAGGCGCGCGCAGCCGGGCTTGCCCGCCACGCGCCGGATCACGCAGCGGCGCTGGCACGCGCATTGGCGCGGCTGATCGGCCCCGATGAAATGGGCAACCTGTTCAAGGCGATGGCCTTTTCCGCAAGGCATTGGCCAGTGGGTGCCGCGTTCCAGGGGCTTGAGCGATTGCGCCGCGGCCATGGGTAGACCGCGCGTTTGGATCGATAAAATGCTTGTTGGCAAAGCCGCATTTGTGCGGCTATCAGGCTTGCAACTTGTCGGGCCAGGCGCTCAAGCCGCCGTGGCCCGATGCGTGCGTTAGGCGGCAATGATGATTGCCGCGCGCAAGGAGGGGGAAGTACCGTGCCCGGCCGTTCCAGGCAGGGTGCCAGCAGGCAGGGATTATCAATGGCTGATGAGGCAATTGTGAACGCAAGCGGTACGGATACGCCCGCCGTCCACGACGGCGCGGGCGGCGATGACGGCGTGCGACGGCGTGATTTCATCAATATCGCGGCGGTCAGTTTCGCCGGGGTGGGCGGTCTTGCGGTATTGGTGCCGCTGGTTTCGCAGATGGCCCCTTCGGCCGACGTGCTGGCCGAAAGCTCGACCGAGATCGACATCTCGCAAATCGCGCCCGGGCAGGCCATCAAGGCCGTATTCCGCAAGCAGCCGGTGTTCGTGCGCAACCTGACGCCAACCGAAATCGGCGAGGCCGACAAGGTGGACGCGTCGAGCCTGCGCGATCCGCAGACGCTTGAAGAGCGGACCAAGCCCGGCAAGAAGAACTGGCTGATCACGATGGGCGTATGCACCCACCTCGGGTGCGTGCCGCTCGGCGCCGGCGAGGGCGAAGTCAAGGGCGAATTCGGCGGATACTTCTGCCCGTGCCATGGCTCGGTCTACGATACTGCCGCGCGCATCCGCAAAGGCCCGGCACCGACGAACCTGGAAGTGCCACCTTATGAATTCACGTCCGACACTGTCGTGAAGATCGGCTGAGGATAGACACGATGAGCTTTCCCTGGGCGAAAGAGTACAAGCCGAGCCACCCGCTGATGCAGTGGCTGGACGAAAAGCTGCCGTTGCCGCGCTTCGTCTACAATGCCGTCGGCGCCGGCTATCCGGTGCCGCGCAATCTGAACTACATGTGGAACTTCGGCATCCTCGCCGGGGTCTGCCTGATGCTCCAGATCGTGACCGGCGTGGTTCTGGCGATGCATTACGCTGCCAACGCAGGCGTGGCGTTCGACAGCGTCGAGCATATCATGCGTGACGTGAACTGGGGCTGGATGCTGCGCTATGCCCACGCCAACGGCGCTTCGGCGTTCTTTGTCGTGGTCTACATCCACATTTTCCGCGGGTTCTTCTATTCGTCCTACAAGCCGCCGCGCGAAATGATCTGGCTGCTGGGGGTGACCATCTTCCTCCTCATGATGGCAACCGCCTTCATGGGCTATGTGCTGCCCTGGGGGCAGATGAGCTTCTGGGGCGCCAAGGTGATCACCGGCCTGTTCTCGGCCATCCCGGTCATCGGCACGCCGTTGCAGCAGTGGCTGCTGGGCGGCTTTGCGCCCGATAATGCGGCGCTCAACCGCTTCTTCTCGCTGCACTTCCTGCTGCCCTTCGTGATCCTGGGCATGGTGATCCTGCACATCTGGGCGCTGCACATTCCCGGCTCCTCCAACCCCACCGGCGTGGAAGTGAAAAGCGAATCCGACACTGTGCCGTTCCACCCCTATTACACGGCCAAGGACGGCTTCGGCCTGGGGATCTTCGCGATCCTCTACTGCCTGATGCTGTTCTTCCTGCCCAATGCGCTGGGGCATCCCGACAACTACATTCCGGCCAACTCGCTGTCGACGCCGGCCCACATCGTGCCCGAATGGTATTTCTGGCCGTTCTACGCGATCCTGCGCGCCTTCACGGCCGATTTCCTGTTCATTCCGGCCAAGCTGATGGGCGTGCTGGCGATGTTCGCGGCAATCCTGGTGTGGTTCTTCCTGCCCTGGCTGGATACCTCACCGGTGCGTTCGGGCCACTATCGTCCGCTGTTCCGCAAGTTCTTCTACCTCCTCGTGATCGACGTGGTGGTGCTGGGCTATTGCGGCGGTTCGCCGGCCGAAACCACCTATGTGCTGATCTCCCAGATCGCCGCCACATACTATTTCCTCCACTTCCTGGTTATCCTGCCGATCGTCGCCTCGATCGAGAAGCCGGCCCCGCTGCCGTTCTCCATCACCGAAGCGGTGCTGGGCAAGGACGACCAGACCGCCCCGGCCGCCTGAGCCAGCGCGAACCGCACAAAGAGAGAGAACCCCATGGTCCGTCTTTTTGGTCCTCTTGTCGGCCTCTTCTTCGCCGTGGCGCTGCTGTGGTCGTTCGGAACGGGCGCGATCCAGGCGATCCGCGAGCCTGAACCCGTAACGGCCGTGCAGGAATTCCACCTGCACCCGCACGAACCCGAGCCCGGCTTCTCGTTCAACGGTCCGTTCGGCACTTTCGATCGCGCCCAGTTGCAGCGCGGCTTCCAGGTCTACAAGGAAGTCTGCGCCAACTGCCATTCGCTTCACTACGTCGCGTTCCGCGATCTGACGGCCCTCGGTTATTCCGAGGCGGAAGTGAAAGCCATTGCCAAGCAGTGGGGCACCAAGGCCAAGACCTTCGACCCCAAGACCGGCGAGACGGGCGAGCGCGACAATGTTCCGGCCGACCGTTTCCCGATGGTCTATTATGCCGGCACGGGCAATCCGCCCGATCTTTCGCTGATCACCAAGGCGCGCCACGAAGGGCCGGAATACGTCTATTCGCTGCTTGTCGGCTATCAGCCGCAACCGGCAGAACTGCTCAAAAAGCATCCTGACAGCAAGACGCCCGACGGACTCTATTATAACCCCTACTTCGCCAATCTGAACATCGCCATGCCACCACCGCTGGCCGATGGCCAGGTGACCTATGGCGACGGGACCAAGGCCACCACCAAGCAGATGGCGGCCGACGTTGCCGCGTTCCTTGCCTGGACGGCGGAGCCCAAGATGGAAAAGCGCAAGCAGACCGGCTGGGCCGTGCTGGGCTTCCTCCTTGCAGCCACCGTGCTAGCTTATTTTGCCAAGCGCAACGTCTGGGCCAAGGCGCACTGAGCCTGGCGGCGAACACGAGATGAAAGGCCACCGGAAACGGTGGCCTTTTTTCGTTTTCCGCGCCGCAGCGCCCGCCTTCTCGTCGATTTCGAAAGACCGCCATGTCTCCGCAAGAACTCAAGGCCCTGATCCGCGACGTGCCGGATTTCCCGATACCCGGCGTGCTGTTCCGCGATGTAACCACCCTCGTTGCCCATGGTCCGGGCTTTACCGCCGCGATCGGCCACATGGCACAGCGGGCGCAGGACAGCGGCGCCGAACTGATCGCCGGGATGGAAGCGCGCGGCTTCATTTTCGGCGCGGCCGCGGCTGCCCGCGCAGGGCTGGGTTTTGTTCCGGTGCGCAAGCCCGGCAAGCTGCCGGTAGCCACTCTGGGCGTGGATTACGACCTCGAATATGGCACCGACCGGCTGGAGATCGACCCCACCGCGATCACGCCAGGCCAGCGCGTGGCGATCGTGGATGATCTCATCGCCACAGGCGGCACGGCCCTTGCGGCCACCGACCTGCTGCGCCAGGCCGGCGCACGGGTGACCCATGCCTTTTTCGTGATCGACCTGCCCGATCTCGCCGGCGCCGAGCGCCTGCGCAACGCCGGGATCACCGTTCAGGCCCTGATGGAGTTCCCCGGCCATTGAGAAGCGGGGCCGTTAAGAATCAGGCCTCGCGTGCATACCAACGCGCCAGACAGCGCCCGCGCACGTCCATGCCTGCCGGAAGACGGCCCGCCGCAAACACCACAACAAGTGTTGACGAGACAGGATACCCCATGGCAAGCGCATGGTTCAGAAGCGGGCGGGTATAGCTTAGTGGTAAAGCCCTAGCCTTCCAAGCTAGTTATGCGGGTTCGATTCCCGCTACCCGCTCCAATTTGCCGTCCGCCGGCCTCTATCAACATGGTTGTAAACCCCGCGGGACACTGAGAAGTTTTCAGCGTCATCAGGTCGCTGGAAGCCGCTGATTTCTGGCTGCATCCGGGTCCTTTGAGAGCATAGGCAATGATAGCGCCCGGCGTCGTTGTGAAGCCCCGTGCGCTGGAGGCTCCGTGATTCGAGGGTGCCACGACGCACGGAGAAGCTAGAGAGCGCGCGGCGAACGCTGCAGTTGACAGGCTGGGTTTTCCGTTACGCGGTGGCGACCGCTGCCATTCCGTCTGATCCTATCTGCGACTCGCGTGGAGCAAGAAAGGCACCGTTTAGAGTTGCCTAAACAACTTTCTTCGCTGGAAAATTTGGTAGCGGAGGAGGGACTCGAACCCCCGACACGCGGATTATGATTCCGCTGCTCTAACCTGCTGAGCTACTCCGCCCTGATCCGCGTCACCTCTTGAAGTCTGCGGTAGGGCGGGCGATTAGGCAGACTAGGGTAATCCGTCAACCTGCTTTTTGCCGCCATGGTCCGCTCTCCACCCGCGGACCGACGCCCGCGGGGGTTGCCCTGTCCCGGACATGTCATTGACGAAACAGCCAGGGCTGCTGGATCCCTCTGGCGGTCGATCTTGACTTCGTCCGGGTGGGGCACCCGGCTTTTCCAGGCAAGCCCCGAAAACCGCATCATACCATGCGAAATCCATTGCAATCCCCCCCGCACGAAGCTAATCGCCCGCCAGCCTGCATGGCGGGCCGCTTTAGCTCAGTTGGTAGAGCACATCATTCGTAATGATGGGGTCAGGTGTTCGAGTCACCTAAGCGGCACCATTCCTCTCTTCGAACAGCATCGTTACTTTCCATCGGCTCCGTCCCGGCTGCGCCGATATCGCGCATCTCTGCGATGCGCCGGCGCTTGGTTGAAGAACGGCATCGAGCGGCGACTTGACACCAAGCGTCCAAATACATATCGCGTTATATAACATGATATGGAGATATCCGTGCGCGATGTGATTGCCGATATGGGACCCGCTTTCCTGGGCAGCCGGCTCAAGCGTTTGGCCGAACGGATGCAGGCCGGGGCGATGAGCGTCATCGCGGAGGCAAAGCTGCCGCTTCAGCCCGGGCAGATGGCCGTACTCGCGGCGCTGCGCGCCGGGCCGATGACAGTCGGGCAGCTTGCCGAAGCGATCGGGATCAGCCAGCCGGGCGTAACCCGCAGCGTGGGCCAGTTGGCGAAGCTGGGCATTCTCTGCGATGCCCGGGCGGCCGATCAGCGGACACGGCTGGTCGAACTGACGGCGGCTGGGCGCGGTGCGGCGGAACAGGCGGCCGCCGACCTCTGGCCTCGTATCGGCATGGCGGCAGAGGAGCTGATGGCCGGCCTTTCCGGACCATTCCTGGCCCAGATCGCTGCAATCGAACGCGCGCTCGATCAAGCCTCCATTGCCGATCGCGCCGCGCGGGCCACGCCCGGGGGTCTCAGGCTGCGCGAATATGACGATGCGCTTGCCCGGGACTTTCATGATATCAACGCCCAGTGGATATCGGCGATGTTCTCACTCGAGCCGACCGACCGCGAGGTGCTGGAAAACCCGCGCGCGAAAATCATCGATGCGGGCGGGACGATCCTGTTCGTCGAGGCGCCGGGTCTGGGCATCGTCGGCACCTGCGCCTTGCAGAAGACCGGCGCGTCCGGTTTCGAGCTTACCAAGATGGGCGTGCGAGAAAGCGCGCGCGGGCTCAAGGCAGGCGAATTCCTGCTCCTGGCAACGATCGCCCGCGCCCAGGCCATGGGTGCCGATCCGCTTTACCTGCTCACCAACACGAAATGCGCCGCGGCGATCCACCTCTATGAAAAGCTTGGGTTTGTACACGACGATACGATCATGGCACGTTATGGCGCGCGCTATCAACGCTGCGACGTCGCCATGCTTTATGCCGGCGAACGACCGTAGGATGGCGCGCTGAAAGCCTGTGAGGGACAGGACCGGTGCGGGGCGCCCGCGGCGACAGCGCCTTTGCCGCACAGCGGTTGCCCCTACCCGATCGGCTTGCCTGGCGTTCCCCCGACCGCGCGATAAAGCCCGATGCGACGATTCTGCACGTCGGCAAGCGCGCTGACCACGGCTTCGCGTGAGGCAATGCTGGTCCGCTCGGCGTCAAGCACGTCGATAAAGCCGGACAGCCCCCGGCGGTAGCGTTCACGGGCAAGGCCGGCTGCGTCACGATCGAGTTCGGCCTGCCTGCCCAGAGCTTCCGCACTGCGGGTGGCAGACGAGAGCGTGCCGAGCGCCGTTTCCGTTTCGCCAAGTGCGGTGAAAACGGCCTTGCGATAGTCGGCGAATGCCTCTCTCGCCGCTGCCTGGCGCTGTTCGATGCGGGCGCCGACCCGCCCGAAATCGAGCAGCGGGCCGGAAACCGAAGCCCCCAGCGAGCCGATAATGGCATCGGAATTGAAAAGGTCGCCCAGCGCGAGCGATATCAACCCCAGGCCGGCCGTCAGATTGAATATCGGAAAGCGTTCGGCCGCAGTCGAGGCGATGTCGGCATCGGCCGCGGCAAGCCGCCGTTCCGCGGCAACAACATCGGGCCGGCGCCGGAGCAGGCCGGTCGATATCGCCGGGAACGTTGTCGAGGTCGCCATTGCCCGGTCTGCCCGCTCTACCGGTTCGGCTTCCGACAGGGCCTCGATCACCATGGTTGCCGGCATGCCGGTAAGCGTTACCAGACGGCCGATCGCTTCCGCGCGGTCGCCGGAAAGGCCCTCCAGCCGCGACCGGGCCTGCGCGGCAAGCGCCTGCGCCTTCACCAGGTCAACGCCGGCCACCAGCCCCGCGCGGGAACGCTGCGCAGTCATTTCCACCAGATCTTCAGCGCGCGCGAGATCCTGACGGACAAGCGCGGTATTGTTGTCGATGCGGCGGAAATCGGTCACGGCGGTGGCGATATCGGTCACCAGTGCGAGCCGCACCGCCGCGGCATCCGCGCTTGCCGCATCAAGCCGGGCGGCGCTGGCCCGCTGGTTGGCGCGGAGGCGGCCGAACAGATCGAGATCCCAGCTGGCGTCGATCGATGCGCTGAAATTATTCTGATACTGCTGGATGGGAATGGACGGCGGCAGCCCGCCGAACTGCGCGCGGCTGATGCGCTTGCGCACGGCGTCGCCGCTTGCGGTAACATCGGGCCGCGCCGCCGCGCGATCGCCGCGCAAACCGGCGCGCGCTGCATCGATCCGGGCAACCGCACTGGCCAGATCGGGCGCTTCCTTCAGGGCGCGGTCGGCAAGGGCGACAAAACCCCGGTCGTGGTTGGGCAAAAGCTCTGCCAGGCTGGAATCGGCGCCCTCGCCTGCCGATGGCACCTGCAACGCAAAGCGCTCGGGCAAGGCAACGCTCGCTGCCGGCGCCGGCCGTTCCACCGGTGCGCAGCCCGCCGCCAAAGCGGTCACGCCGGCGCAGTACAAAAGCAGGATGCGCGGTTTCATCGGCTCGCCTTTGCAACGCGTTCGGCCTTGCGCGCCGGAACAAACGCATCGACCTGCTGACCGACGAACAGCCCATGGGCCGCATCGGGCAAGGCATAGATCAACTGCAATACGCGCACGTCGACCCGCTCGGTAGACGCGTTGGTCAGCGACTTCTTGGGCACGACTAGGGGCTCGGCGCGGACAAAGCGCGCAACGACGCGGGCCGCGGTATTGCCGCGTGGAGAGATCGTGGCGTCCTGGCCAAGTGCTGTCCGATCGATTTCGTTCTCGTCGATATCGATACGTACGTGGAGCGGGCGGGTGACGCCCAGCGTCATCAGTGGTTCCGCATTGTTGCCGGGGGCCGGCCCGGCCGTTGCATATTGCCCCTCGCGTGTGCGCACCTGCAGAACTTCGGCATTGCGCGGCGCCCGCACGGTCAACCGTGCCAGCGTGACGCGCGCGGTTTCAAGCTGGGCTTCGGCTTCGCGCACTTCGGCGAGAGACACCGCGAGGCGCGCCTGTGCATCCTCGGCCGTGCCCTGCCGTTCGATAAGCTCCTGCCGGGAGATCGCCCGCGTATCGGCGATATCGCCATAAAGCGCCAGCTGCCGCTTGGCGATGCCGGCCGTGACGCGCGCGGCAGCGGCATTGCGCCGCAGCCTTTCGAGGCGGGCGGCCGCCTCGCCTATGGCAACGCGCGCATCGCGGCTGTCGATGGAAAACAGCGGCTGCCCGGCCGCCACCTGATCGCCGGGCCTGACATAGACGCGTTCGACGACTCCCGGCAGGAACGCCCCGATTTCGATCAGCTCGCTGGAAGGCTCGACCACGCCCGAGGCGGCAACCGTGCCGCCCGGCTGGTTCGCGGGCGCTGTCGGGGGCGCCTCCTGCACCGGCTCGAGCGCCCTGTCAGGCTGAGTGCGCGCCACAACGATGGCGGACCCGGCAATCGAAACGGCGGCCAGGGCGGGAAGGACCTGGCGAGAAAAGCTTATGTTTGCCATGGCGTGTCAGTGATCCTTCGGCATGTGTTTGCCATCGTGAACGATGCGCCCGTCCTCCATTGCGAGGATCCGGTCGGCGAGATCGAAAATCCGGTTGTCGTGCGTGACGACGATCACCGCCCGCTCAGCCGCGAGAGCGACTTCGCGCAGCAGATCCATCACCCGGCGCCCGGAATTGGCATCGAGCGCCGCGGTCGGCTCGTCGCAGACCACCAGTCGCGGCGCGTGGATCAGCGCGCGGCCGATTGCGACACGCTGTTGTTGTCCGCCCGAAAGCTGGCGGGGCAGCTTGTCGCAATGCTTGCCGATGTTGAGTTTCTCGAGCAGTTCGCGCGCCTGCTCCACGGCGGCCTTGCGCGGCACGCCCGCGGCGATCAGCGGCACGGCCGCATTTTGCGCGGCGGTCAACGACGGGATCAGATTGTACTGCTGGAAGATGAAGCCGATCGTGCTCAACCTGAACTTGACCAGTTGGGTATCGCTCAGCCGATAGATATCGGTATCGAACACGCTGACCGAGCCTTCCGTGGGATAAAGAATACCCGCCATGATCGAAATCAAGGTGGTCTTGCCCGAGCCGGATTCGCCTACCAGATAGGTTAGCTCGCCCGACCGGACTTCCAGAGAGACATCGTGCAGCACGCGCAGGCTGTCGCCACCCACCGGGAAGTCTTTGACCACGTGCGTGACTTTGATAGCTGCATCACCGCTCATCTGAACACCTCCGCAGGTTCGGTGCGCAGGACCTGGCGCAATGCCATGAAGCCCGTGAGCAGGATCATCACCACGACCATGGCCGCCGTGACCAGAGGCAATTGCCAGAGCGTGTAAAAGCCCTTGAACGAGTCCGAATAGGCCGCGCCCGTCGCAATGAACGCCACCGCCATGGTCAGCCCGATACCATAGCCGACAACGGCCACGAGGGCTGACTGGGCCAGCACCATCAGCCTGATCTTGGCGTTGGTGACGCCGATGGCCTTGAGTGCCCCGAACTGCCGGATGTTGTCGCGGATAAACAGACTGAACGTCAGGCCCACGATCGCGATGCCGACGATCACACCCAGCGCGACGGTAATGCCGAAGTTGATCGGAATGCCGGTGTTATAAATGATGTAATCGATGCCATCGCGCGCGAAATCGGTAGAGACGCGCGCGCGCAGCCCGGTTTCCGCTTCGATCCGGCGTGCCACGGTGGCCGCGTTTTCGCCATCGGCCGCACGGGCCAGAACGAACGACAGGCGATTGCGCGAACCAGGCACAAAGTTCAACGCGTTGGAATAGCGCGTGTAAAGCATCACGGTCGTGCTGAAACTGGGGTTCGCATCGACCAGGCCGCGGATGACGACCCGCTGGTCATTCATTTCCAGCCGCACGTTCATCGCTTTCGCATCCTCGCCAAACAGCTTGCGCGCGCCCGCACCATCGATGAACACCGCGTCCGGCTCGAACAGCGATCGGCGCGCTCCCAGGGTGATCGATGGGGGCAGGCCAAGCAGCGTGGCGTCATCGATGCCGGTCACGGTTACCGGCTCCAAAGCACCTGCAGGTGTCCGCACGGTGGCACTGGCGCGGATCAGCGGCGCTGCCCAGGCTATGCCCCGCACCCCGCGCACCCGCTGCAGGTTGGTCGAGGGCATCGGCTGGGTTATGTCGGGCGTACGGCCGGCCGGATCCATGACCCAGATGTCGGCGGCCGGCACCGCATAGACCGCCGCTGCCCCGCGCATGAGCAGGTTGACGAAAATCGTCAGCTGCTGGGTGATCAGCAGCGTGGAAAAAGCGACGCCGAAGACGAGCCCGAAAAATTTCACCCGGTCGCCGGTCAGCATCCGGATCGCGATCCACATCATGTATGCACGTCCCGAGCCAGTTGGCAGATAGCGATTCTATCTGTACGATGGCGTTCACATAACACTCATATAATGTACGTCAACGTACAATTTTAGACTGCGATGGTAAGACGGCATTATGGGCATGGGATCATGAAGGGCGAACCGAACAACAGGCTTGGCAGGCCACGCGACGCGGCAAAGCATGCCGCCATCCTGCGGTCCGCCCTTGAGGCCTTTCTGCAGCAGGGTTTCAACGCGGCCAGCATTGAGCAGATCGCCGCCCGTGCGGGTGTTTCCAAAGTCACGATCTACAAGCATTTTTCCGACAAGGAGACACTGTTCGAAGCGGTGGTGAAAGAGCAGTCGGAGCAGATCGCCGCGGCGGTCACGCCCGATGTCGTCACTGAGGGCGATTTCGAAACGCAGATCAACGCCTATGGTCTGGGCCTGCTGACGTTCCTGTTCGCGTCCGATCACGTGGCGCTTGATCGCATGCTGCCGCTCGAAATCGCGCATCAGCCGAATTTGGCCCGCCGATTTTTCGATTCGGGCCCGGGGCAGTCCCGGGTCTGCCTCGCGCGATTGCTCGAAGAAGGCCGCGCCAAGGGGCAGATCGCATTCGAGAACGGCTTGGACGCTGCGGAAGATCTGGCCGCGCTGTGGAAAGGCCTGACCGACGTCGAACTCAAGTTCGGTGTGCGATCGGGGCTGTCGCATGACGAGATCGAAAAGCGCGTGAAGCGCGGTACGCGGGTTTTTCTCAGGGCCTACCGCGTGGCAGCGTAAGGCGGCGGGCGTCGGAAGTGCGATAACGCGGTGGAAAGCGGGCGTTCCGTACACTCCCGTCCGCGTGCCATGCCGATCACGCCAGCGTGACGGAATTGGTGGGCGTATCGCTTTAGCGGTTTTCGGCGAAGGAGTGCGCGCACCGTCATGCGCTACGGTGCCAAGTCTGCCACGAAGACCGGGACCGCCGCAAGACTGGCTAAGCGGCTTACTGACTTGCAGTAGGGCCTCGGATAGCGGCGGAAATGTGCCCCCTTCTCACTCGATCACCTATCCCGGCCAGCGCGGAGCCTTGGCAAAGTCCTCAGCACGAAAGAGTACGTCGTTGAAAATATAGGGATAATAGAACCGCCGGAGTGCTACGTGAAAAGCGCGAATGCGATCCTGGTAGGCAAGCTGCGCCGTAAGGTCGGTGCAGGCAAGACGATGTATAGCCACTTGTACCCCGACAGGCGGCAGGACGAAGCCTGCACGACTCGTCCAGTCATTCCTCGCTTGCAGGCCAGCGTGATAGGCGGTGACTTTGTCTTCCACGGCGCGGTCGCCCAGGTACTGGAAAGCGTGATACCACTTGAAGTGAAAACCGCCGTCGAACGCGGCTTTGTCGTGCTGATCCGACACCATTCTCTGGACCACCCGGGGTTAGAGTTTCCCGGCGAGGGTCACAGTGACGGGCTGGGTGCGTCACCGGGATTAATCAGCGTGATCGGGGGCTTGTTGCCGATGGCGCTGTGCGGCCGATCCTCGTTGTAGTATCTGCGCCACTCCTCTAACTTTTCGCGGGCATCTGCAAGCGTCAAGAACCAGTGGGTGTTCAGACACTCGGCCCGGAAGCGCCGTTGAAGGCTTCGATGTAGGCGTTATCCGTAGGCTTGCCGGGCCGCGAGAAGTCCAGCGTCACATCGTTCGTGTAGGCCCACAGGCCGAGGTCCCGGCTGATGAACTCGGAGCCCTGGTCGACCCGGATCGTCTTTGGATAACCAACGACGGCGCAGGTCGCCTCGAGGGTCTGGACGACATCCTCCCCGCGGTAGCTGAAGCGTGG
>NZ_JBYNTS010000021.1:0-15660 GCF_057784975.1 Novosphingobium sp. DS6-6
TGGATACGAAGACATGCAAAACAACGGCTTGATTGTTCTGGCCGCCGGAGCCCAAAGACCCCCGGCACCAGGCGCCGTCGCCCGCATGTCCCTTCATCTCATCAACAATGTCAAAGAACCAGACCGCAAACAGCAAAAACAAAGACCGGCAAACAATCCCCAGCTCTCACCGGAAACCATGCCAACCCCAGCTATCCGACAGTCACAACGCAACCCGCACAGATGCACCCAACAAAGATGCAACCCGCATGCAGCCAGCCAAAACCAGCCGCACAACCGCGTCGGTGAAGCGCCATATATAAATCACTCCAACTACCGTCAACCGTCATTTTCCCAGACAAGTCCAGGCAGTTAAAACCCCCCGGTGCATAAGACTTTTGCACGCCAAGTTTCTGTTCTCGTGCCAGGGAAAAGGCCTTTGCTCTGCTTTCTGGCACCGCGCTCGCGCAAGAGAATCAGCCGCGACCGAGTCGGGCGGCGAAAGCGCGACCGGTGCCGATCAGCAGCGAGGTGGCCGAACGCAGGCGCGCGCACGGCTGACCCACCAGTCCGGACGGACAATGTGCCGCCACTTGCGATCGCGACAACGTGCCCGAGCGGACGCAGGCATCCGCCAAGCGCCACCATAGACGTCCATACTCCGCCTCGATCAAGGCCAGGTCCCGGGCAACGGGTTGGCGGGATGCCAGGAAACGATCGTGCACTTTCTCCACCAGCATTCCCACACGCGCCAGGTCGCCAGGACTGGAAACGGGCGCGCCGCCGGTAAAGTGGCGAAGTACCAGCCGTGCCGCGAGGGCCGCCTCGGCGCCGAACAGGGCGGCATAGGGTTCGGCCAGCACCTCTGCCGCACTTTGCTCCATGCGCGCCGTGTAGCGTTGCGAGGCGCCGCCGGGATGGATGCGATAGGTGGCAAGCGGCCGGTCGATCCGAGCGATCGCGCCGAAGGGGGCCAGGCGGTGATAGAGATCGAAATCTTCCGCATAGAGCCGCTCGACCCGCTCGAACACCGGGAGCCGGCGCGCGGCATCGGCGCGGAACATGACCGACGACCACACCAGCGGATTGCCCATTTGCAGGCGCCAGTCGATCAGCGCGGGCGACGTGCGCAAAGGCGCGCGCGGCGGCAGGATCGCCCCGGCCTGTAAAAAATCGACTGCCGATGCCACCAGCACGACATGCGGGTGAGCCTCAAGATAGGCGTGCTGCACGGCAAAGCGTGCGGGATGGCACAGGTCATCCTGATCGAGCCCGACGATGTAGCGCCCGCGTGCCGCCGCAAAGGCGGTATTGCGTGCGACCACCGGGCCGCCGTTGCGCTCCGCGGCGATCACCCGCATGCGCGGATCTTGGAACCGGCGCAGACGCGCCAACGTATCGTCGGTGGAACAGTCATCGACCACCACGAGTTCGAAATCGGCCAGAGTCTGCGCCAGAACGCTGACGATCGTCTGTTCGACCAGCGCGCCGCCATTGTAGGCGGCCATCACCACGCTGATCAGGGGCCGCTCGCTCATCCGCGCGCCTGCCGCGTCACCGGCACGCCGGCAAGGTCAGGCAGGACAGCATCGACGATCATCCGCCCCACATCGTTCTGCCACAGCCACAGGCCGTTGGCATTGCCGCGGAAACTCGGCTCCCCTCCAAGCGGGCCCCAAGGCACGAAACCGGCCGCCAGCCCGATGCCGTACACGCCCGCGACGACCCGCCCTGCCGCATCGCGCACCCGGCAATGGCCATCCACCAGCGGGCCTGGCGCCGGGCCTTCGGGCGCCAGGGCGATCGGCGTGCCGTCGGTTTCGAACAGGGGCAGCGCGCGGGGCCGATAACCTGTGGCGCCGATCACCACATCGGCCTCATCGAGCACTGCGCGGGCAGCCATGTCATCATGCTGATCAAGCCGGAACAGCGCCAGGCGCGGCTCTGGCACGCGCCCGCCCACGGCCAGCATGCGCAGCACGAGTTCGCGCGCTTCGAGCCGGAAGCCGGCGAGGCGATAGACGAAGCCGCTGACCGGGCAGATATCGGTGTCGACAAAATCGGTGAAACCTTCGGCGACGGCAGCCTCGCGCGAAGGATAGAACGGCCGCAGCGGGCGGCGGTGCACAAGCGTAATGGCCCCCGCGCCCAAAGGCAAAGCGGGATCGGACTTGAGCAGAAGCACCGCTGCGGCCAGGGCGCTGGTCGATCCGCCGACAATCGCGATCCGCGGGCCTGGCCTTTCGGCCAGCCGGCCGCGCACCGCCTCGAGCCCGCCCAGCCGCAGGAAATCGTCGGAGAAGACGAGCCGCTCTCCGGCGATGGCACCGAGTGTCGTACCAGCCAGTGGCGCCGACCTGACCGCGTCGGCGCATTGATAGCCACCGGTGGCCAGCACGAGGTTGCGCGCCACCAGATCACGCGTGGCACCGCCCACGGCACGCACCGTGGTGCGCCAGCGCCCGTCGCTTTCACGCCGGGCGGCCAGGGCGACATGTTCGGTCAGCACGGCGGCACCGTGCGCCTCGATCACATCGCCCAGACGATCCCCGGTCACGGCCAGGAGATCGCCGGCCTCTACCAGCGGGGCACCCAAGGCGCCGATGTGCCGCGCCATGCCGATGCCCGCAGGATGATCGACCAGAGCCGCCAGTTCGGGATGGACGTTGTCTTTCACCGCGCTGAGAAACGTTTCGGCAGTGCTGTCCGAGCGGATGGCATAGCGCCCCAGCTCCCCCCGGCCGAGCGCGTTGCCCTGTTCGACCACCGCAAGGCCGCCGGCGAGCGCGGCGAGCTTGTCCTGCTTGCTGGCGGCGGTGAGCATGGCGGTTCCCGCAGGGCCGCCGCCGATCAGCACGGTTTCGTAGTCGGTATCGGAGGATGCCGGCCCGTTGCCGTGTGCCTGGCCACCGGCCAACCGGCCAACCACGGCGGCAAGCTCGTCGACCACGGCCTCGACATCGGCAAGCGTCATGGCATCGGTGATCGGCAAAGAAAGAATTCGCGCGCCGATATCGTCGCTGACCGGCACGGGTTCGATCATGGCATGGGCGCGGAACCATGGCTGCTGGCCCAGATGCGGGCTGAAGTAATGGCCGCTGCCGACGCCCCGTTCGGCAAGTGCCGCCATGAGCGCAGGCCGTTGCATGGCAAGCTCCGGCGGCAGCAGCAACGACCAGAACTGGAACGCCTGCCGCCCCTGGGTCATGGGCGCCTGTGCGGCAAAACCCGGTCCCAGCCGGGGAAGCGCAGCACGATAAGCGTCTGCCAGGGCGGCGCGATGTTCGCACAGGCGATCGAATTCGGCCAGCTTGGCACTGGCCAGAAGGCCGCTCACTTCGGGCAGCTTGGCATTGATGCCCGGCATTTCCGCAGCGCGCGCGTCGCCAAAGCCAAAATTGGCCATCTGCCGCAGGGCGCGGATCAGATCCCTGTCGCCGCTATGCACCAGGCCCCCTTCGCCGGTGGCGAAGGTCTTGGTGGCATGCATCGAAAAGACGACGGCAAAAGGCGCCCCGCTGCCGAAATTGAGGCCCTGCGCATCGCATGTGCCCAGCGATGCCGCCGCATCGATCACCACGGCCACGCCATGGCGCCGCGCCAGCCAGGCATAACGATCAAGATCCAGGCTGCGGCCGAAAGCGGCATAAGGAACGATCGCGGCCACGCGGTCCCCATGGCGCGCCAGCAATTGTTCTTCGATGGCCGGGTCCGATGCCCAGGTCTGCGGATCGACATCGTGGATCAGCGGTACGAGCCCGGCCCATTCGGCCGCCTGGGCAGTGGCGGCAAACGTGAAGGCAGGCACCAGTGCCAGAGCACCGGGACGCCGGCGTGGTGCCGCGACACGTCGCAGCGCGATGATCAGGCCCAGCGTGGCATTCGCTACCGCAAGGCAATCCCCTTGCCCGCCGAACAGCCGTTCATTGGCCTCCGCCTCGAACGCGCGCACTTGCGGACCGCCATTGCTGTAGATCCGGCGCGCCTCGATCGCTTCAAGCGCCGGGACCATCGTGCTGAGGCGGGGAGGCATCGGCGCAATCAGGGGAAGCTGCGGCATGAGGACGTAAAATCCTGTCAGAAGAAGGCCTTTGGTCTCTCTGCCAAATTAGCCCTAACAGGACGTTAGCATTATGTGGCTGCGCCGACCAAGGGCGATGCGCGCTCAATGCGCGTCAGGCATGCAGCCGAGGCTGATGAGCGTCTCGCGCACGGCCCGGTCCCATGGCGTATGTGGTTCCCGCCCCAGTTCGGCGACCAGCGCGCGGTTGCACAGGCGCAGTGGCTGCTGCCAGAGGTAGCGCATTTCCATCAATTCGGCCGGCGTGACGGAAAACGGGGCGGCGAACCTGAGCAGCCACCATGATAACGGGCGCACCGGCACGGCCGGATCGCCCAGGATCCGGGCAATGGTGCCCACCATCGTCCGGCCATCCGCGTCCCAATGGCCGCCCATGTGGAAACGCGCAAGATCGGGAAGCCCGGGCCGATCGAGCAGACCTGCCATGGTTGCGGCGACATCGGGCAGATAGGCCCATTGGTGCCCCACGCCCGGCCGCCCCGGCTGACGCACCACGCGGGGCCGCCTGCCTGCCGTGACAAGGCCCTGCCCGAACCAGTTGTTGGCGCCGCCCGGCCCGAAGTAGTCACCGGCCCGCACGATCAGCACCCGCGCCGCGCCCTCTGCAGCGGCGGCTTCCAGGCGCCGCTCCATCTCCACCCGGATCGCGCCCTTGCGGGTCAGCGGCTGCTGGGGCGCCTGTTCGTCGACCAGCGGAAAGGTTCCGGGCCCGAAGTTGTAGACCGATCCGGGCAAGACGATGCGCGCCCGCCCCTTCCGCGCCGCGGCAATGGTATTGTCCAGCATCGGCAGGACCACGCGATCCCAGTCACGATAGCCGGGCGGGTTGACCGCATGGACGATCACCTCGACGTCATGCGCAGCTTGGGCAACCGCCCCGGCATCCAGCGCGTCGCCGATCGCGGCCGTGCATCCCGCCGGAAGATTGGCGGCAGGCTTGCGCACCAGCGCCGTTACGCGCCAGCCGTCGGCCAGCAGGCGGCGGGTGACAGCGTTGCCGATGCCGCCGGTTGCGCCGAGAACGAGAGCAGATCGAGTCATCACAGATCCTTTTGCTTGAATGTCGGAACCTTGATGACGGCCTGCCCAATAATCGAAAATTGATTATCTGCGTGGATCAGTTATACGAATTTAAATGAACACGGAGCCGAGTTGGGATCTTTATCGCAGTTTCGCTGCCGTCATGCGTGAAGGCTCTCTTTCGGCAGCCGCACGCGCTCTGGGCATGACGCAGCCCAGTATCGCGCGCCATATCGAAGCGTTGGAGCAAGTGTTGGGTGGCGCGCTTTTCGTGCGATCACCCCGCGGCCTTTCGCCTACCGCGCGCGGGGTTGCCATCAAGCCTCATGCCGATACGCTTGTCGCGGCGGCCGCGGCGCTGCGCCGCGCGGGCACGGGGGGGCCTGACGCGGTCGAAGGCATCGTGCGGGTCAGTGCCAGCCAGGCAGTGGGCGTGATGCACCTGCCGCCCATCCTCACCCGGCTGCGGCGCGATCATCCGCGATTGACGATCGAGCTCGTCCTGAGCGACGCCGTCGACGACCTGCTGCAACGCCAGGCCGATGTCGCCGTTCGCATGGTCGCCCCGGCGCAGCAGGCGTTGCTGGCCCGGCGTCTGGGCACTCTCCGCCTGGGCTTCCATGCCCACGAAAGCTATCTGGAACGACGTGGAACGCCCGCCAGCCTGGCCGACTTGCCGGGGCACGACCTGATCGGATTTGACACGGAAACCGATTTTACCCGGGCTGCGCTTAAGCATCTGCCGGGCATTCACCCCGGCATGTTCGCCTTGCGCGCAGACAGCCACGCCGCCCAGTTCGCCGCGATTCGTGCCGGGCTTGGCATCGGCATCTGCCAGACGGCCGTGGCCCGGACAGCGCCCGACGTGTGCCGCATCCTGCCCGACGCGCTGGACATGGCCCTGCCGTTGTGGATCGTGATGCACGAAGACCTTCGGCATGACGCACGCTGCCGCGCGGTGTTCGATGCGCTTGTGGACGGGCTTGGCCGGATCGTTTCGGCGCCATGACAAGTCAGATCGCAGGGCATGCGCTTCATGGGCGCAGGACGGAAGCTTTGTAATCGACCTTAGCATTTTTACGGATTGCCGGGGATTTCAGCCCAAGGGACAACCGCTGTGCTCCGCGCGTTCCCCAGCGCACCCCATTGCCCGTCGCCGGCGGGCGCGCGGAGTACGCTTTCGGCCAGACCGACGGATATGCATCGGCTCGGCCTGTCATTTCCGGGCGGTTCCCTATCTATATCGATCAAGTCAGAGCGCCGGACTGGCCTGCATGAAAGCTGCGGAACCGGTGGGCGCCGGCTGGGCGTCATCATCGGGTGCGGGGACCAGTTGCCAGGCGAGGAACAGCACGCCGGCCGCCCACCACAGCGCTTTCCAGCGGCTGGCAAAAATCGTCGTGAGTCGCGGACCGAACATGCAACGGTTATGACCGGACAGGGTTAACGCCGGCCTTGCATCGGCGCATCGCCTGGCGCGCCAGGATAAACCCTGCGGACAAACACTAGGTTACTGTTTTATAAGTGTTTGCAGCGATCGTCGCAGCGTCGCCGTGAGTCCATGGTGCGGCCATGAAACACGCTGTCCCGCTCGTCGCAACGCTGCTTCTCGCCACCACCCTGGCACCGGATGCGGCATCCACGTCCTTTGTCATGCCACCCTCGTCTGCGATGCCGCCGGCCGACGGGGAAAGCGCGCGCTTTGCACTTTGCAGGCACGGCCGACGCATCACCTGCGTCGTCGACGGGGATACGTTCTGGTATCGCGGCGTAAAAATCCGCATGGCCGACATCAACGCCCCGGAAGTGAGCCATCCCGGTTGCGAAGGCGAAGCGCGCCTGGGGGCAGAGGCAGCGGCGCGGCTGACCCAGCTGCTCAACGCCGGCCAGTTTTCGCTTGTCACGCAGGGCCGCACCGCCGATCGCTATGGCCGCGCGCTGCGGGTGGTCGTGCGGCAGGGGCAGAGCCTGGGTGCCTTGCTGGAAGCCGAAGGACTGGCCGAACACTGGCAGGGGCACCGCCGCGATTGGTGCGGATGAAGCCGGCGCCTTGGCGTTGTAACGCCGACCGGTTATGGGCATGCCCCTGCACCTGATGAAAGCCGAGCCCCTTGATCAAGCGCTTTTTCGCATCGTTTCCGCGTGTTGCAGTTCGCATCGCGATCGCAACGCCCGTTGTCGCTCTTGCGGCCTGCACCGGCCAGCCACCGCACCTGGCGCAGGGGCCTGGCGCCGCCCCCGGTTCCGCGGCGGCACCGCATCTGGTCACGGTGGGAATCGCCGCGATCAACGATTTTCACGGCCAGCTTGAGCCGCCACGGCAATCGGTGCTGGTGCCCGATGGCCATGGCGGCACTGCCCAGGTGCCCGCCGGCGGCGCGGCCTGGCTGGCTTCGGCCGTCGACGCGGTGCGCGCGCGCTATCCCAATCATATGACCGTTTCGGCCGGCGACATGATCAGCGCGAGCCAATTGTCCTCGTCGCTGTATCTCGATGAGCCGACGATCGGGGTCATGAACCGGATCGGCGTGGATTTCAACGCGGTGGGCAATCACGAATTCGATCGTGGCCGCGACGAGTTGCTGCGCATGCAGAACGGCGGATGCCAGCAGTTCACCGCGCGCAAGCCTTGCCAGCTCGAACCTTTCACGGGCGCGACGTTCCGCTATCTCGCCGCCAGCACGGTGGAGGCCGGCGACAGCGGGAGAAGCGGTCGCACGCTGTTTCCGGCAACGGGCCTCAAAACCTTTGGCACCGGGGCAGACAAAGTGACGATCGGCGTCGTCGGGCTGACCACGCGGACAACCCCCACGCTGGTCAATCCTGCCGGGATCGCCGGCCTGACTTTTGCTGACGAAGCCGCCACGATCAACGCCGCCATCCCCGTTCTCAAAGCGCAGGGTGCCGATGCCATCGTCGTGCTGATCCATGAAGGCGGCAAGCAGCAGGCCGCGCCCGATCCGCAGGCCTGCAATGCCATGTCGGGTGTCATTCTCGATATTGTCAAGCGGCTCGACCCCGGGGTCGATCTCATTGTTTCGGGGCATACCCACGCCGCCTACATCTGCCGGCTGCCGGTGCCCGGCGCCGACCGCCCGCTGCTGCTGACAAGCGCGGGCCTTTATGGCGAAATGGTCACCGACATCGCGCTGCAGATCGATCCCGCCGCGCACAAGGTCGTTTCGGCCGAGGCTCGCAACGTCATCGTGCAATCAGATCCCTATCAATCGGCAACCCGCTTCGTTCCGCATGACGATCGCTTTCCGGTCTTTCCGCCGCGACCCGACATTGCCGCCTATATCCAGCGTTACATCGACGCGGCCAGGATCTTTGCGGCCAAGCCGGTGGGCCGGCTTTCCGGCCCGGCCCAACCGGGCAAGAACCCGGCCCTTCCGGTGGGCGGTACGCTGGGCAACCTGATTGCCGATTCGCAACTGGCCGCCACGCGCGACGCCGGGGCGCAACTGGCCCTGATGAACCCGTTCGGCATCCGCACGAGCCTGGTGCCCGCAGCCGATGGCACGGTCACTTTCGACGACATTTTCCGGGTACAGCCGTTCAGCAACGTGCTGATCACCGAGACGTTGACCGGTGCCCAGCTCAAGGCGGTGCTGGAGCAGGGATTTGACGACGTCGGCGGGCGCCAGGCACTGGCGCCATCGGCCAATGTCCGCGTCACCGTCGATCTCGCCCGGCCAGTGGGCGACCGGGTGACACAGCTGCTGATCGATGGCCGGCCGGTGCAACCCACGGCCACCTACCGGGTGACGGTCAACAATTTTCTGGCGCAAGGCGGAGACACGTTCACCGAGCTTGCCAACAAGCCAGATGCCGTGATCGGCATGACCGATCTCGATGCTTTCAAGGCTTGGCTCGGTGCCGTGCCGGTGCGCCAGGTTCCGGTCGAGGACCGTGTCGACGTGGTCGTGCACTGATCGCTCGCACGGCAAGGTTGCCGCGCCTTCGCCACGCTCCTACCGTCCGGGTGAGGGAGGACGTATCGATGGTGCTGCTCGACAATCCGAGATTTCGCTGGATCGCGCACTGCGGGTGGAAAGGGCTTTGCCCCCGCTGCGGCAAAGCCAGCATGTTTGCCGGCTGGCTCAAGCTGGCGCGCAAGTGCCCCGCCTGCGATCTGGATTTCGGCTTTGCCCGCGCAGACGATGGCCCGGCGTTTTTCGCGTTGTGCCTGACGGCCTTCCCGTTGACGTTCTTCGCGGTTTGGCTCGAAGTGGCCTACAGCCCGCCCTGGTGGGTGCACCTGATCACGTCGGTGCCCATCCTGGCCATCGGTTGCCTGGGTTCGTTACGCCCGTTCAAGGGATGGCTGGTCGCCTCGCAATACGTGAACAAGGCTACCGAGGCGGGTACCGAAGGTCTTTGGGCGCGCATGGAAGAGCGTGACGAGCCCTGAACCAGGCCGCGGCCGGCCGAGACGATCAGCCCAGGCGGCCGGACCGGGCCACGGTCACGCCTGGCGATAATCGGCCACAATGGTGCCGGCCGCGGCCAGTTCGGCTTCGTGGGCTTCCTCGCGCCAGGTTTCGGCCAAGGCCTGGCGTTCCCATTCCACCATGGCCGGTTGCGCCAGGATATGATCGACCCACGCGTGCCCACGCCCGACATCGAGCCCGTAAGTGCGGATGCGAAAGGCCACGGGGGCATAGAATGCGTCAGCCAGGCTGAAGGCCGGCCCGGCCAGCCACGGCCCGCCGAAGCGGTCCAGCCCGTTCTCGAACAATTCGCGCAGGCGCGCGACATTGCGCGCCAGGGCCGGCCGCATCGGCCCGAGCCGCACGCGCACGCCCACGTTCATCGTGCAATCGTTGCGCAGCGCGGCGAATCCCCCATGCAATTCGCATACCACGCTTTGCGCAAAGGCGCGCGCCGCCGGCTCTGCGGGCCACAGGCCCGGATGCCGATCGGCCAGATAAAGCGCGATGCCCAGCGAATCCCAGATGGTGGTATCCCCGTCGATGAGCACCGGAACCTGCCCCGTAGGTGAAAACGCGCGGAACGCATCGTAATTGTCTGCCTGAGCAAAAGGTTCGACCCGGTCGGTAAACGCCAGCCCCAGCATCTTCATCACCAGCCAGGGCCGCAGCGACCAGCTCGAATAATTGCGGTTTGCGGTAATCAGCGTGTACGTCATGGTCGGGCGGCCTTTCATGGCATCTGTTCCGCGCGTGCCACGGGCTGGGCACGACAGAACCCCGGTGCCATATCGCCGGCGCGGTTGAAAGCGGTCTTCGCCCCGTTGCCCTGGGCACCGCACGTGGCGGGGAAGCGCCGTATGCGCTTGCCTACTTTCGAGGTTTTGGCATGATCGAGCGCGGGGCGGCCGCATGGGGGCTGCCGTCAGCCTTGGAGTGAAACGGATGCAAAGCCGCCTTGTTCTCCCCCTTTTCGCGCTGGTCTTCGCCTGTTCCGGGCTGGCTGCTTCTGCCGCTGCGCGCGGCATGCCCCAGGCCGCGCCCGCCTCGCGGCCCGATGCCATAGCCCGCGCGCTTGCCGATCCCGCACGGAGCGACGCCAATCGCGCGCTGGACGAAAGCCGCAAGCCTGGAGAAATCCTGAACTTCGCCGGCTTCAAGCCCGGCCAGATCGTTGCCGATTGGGGCGCTGGCGGAGGATACTATTCCGAGCTGATCGCAGACGTGGTTGGCCCCAAGGGCCGCGTCTACGCCCTGGCCAATCCGGCCTATCTCAAGGCGGGCACGCTTGATGTCGTGGCCAAAGCCCATCCCAACGTGCTGATGCTGGCGGTACCGCCGGCTGCGATGACGCTGGCCCCGGCGAGCCTCGACGTCATTTTCGCGCATCTCGAATTCCACGATCTTTATCTGCCGGCGGCGCGCGGCGGCACGGCTCCGGCACGCCCGATCGCTGCCACGCTGGCCAACTGGTATGCCGCGCTGCGGCCCGGCGGCACCGTGGTGATCGTCGATCATGTCGGCCTGGCAGGGCCGCCGGCCGTCGTGGCCGATACGCTGCACCGGATCGATCCTGCCCAGGTGAAAGCCGACATGCTGGCCGCCGGCTTCGTTCCGGATGGTGAAAGCACTGTTTTGCAGCGCAATGAAGATGATCATACTCTCCGCGTGTTCGACCCTTCCTTGCGCGGAAAGACCGACCGTTTTGCGCTGCGGTTTCGCCGGCCCACCTGACCAGGCAAAGTTGGTTGCAATAAATGCAACCGGAATTTCTTCTTTCGCACTTGCACAAAATATCGCGCTTCGGCATATCGAAACTGCCTTTCAGGCATCCTCTCCCAAAACTTCCCAGGCCCGGCCGGCAACGGCTGGGTCTTTTTTTATCGCCCTGCCGGGCCGGAATGCCCGCAGCGGGCGGTGGCTTGCTCGCCACATAACCAAAGCCTTTATCCAGCGTTTGAAAACCGTGGCATGCCATCCTAGCTAGAGTGAAATCGGGGCCTTCCGCTCCCGATCCAGACAGACCTCCAAGGTGAAATAGGATAATGGCAGAGGCAGCAGCACTGGGCGATCATCGCATCGCCCGCCTTCAGGTCGCCGGCGCCAGACAAGAAGAATCGGGGCATGGCATCGCGCGCATCAGTCGCGCGGTGATGGGCCGGCTTGGCGTGACCGAAGGCGATGTCATCGAAATCATCGGCAAGCGCAACACGGCCGCCCGGGTGATGCTGCCTTATCCTGAAGACGAAGGGCTGGAACTGATCCGGCTCGACGGGCTTCAGCGCGCCAATGCCGATGTCGGTTCGGGCGATCATGTCGATGTGCGGCGGATCGAGTCCCGCCCGGCGCAGCGCGTGGTCTTTGCCCCTGCCCAGCGCGATCTGCGCCTGCAAGGCCCGGCGGCGGCGCTCAAGCGCAACTTCGCCGGCCGGCCGCTGCTCACCGGCGACCTGGTCGCCACGGCCGGCCAGCAGCAGGTGAACCGGGGGGACATGCCGCTCCAGCTGCGCCAGATGCTCAATGCGCCGGCCTTCGCGCTCACGCAGATCCGTCTCACGGTGGTTTCCACCTCGCCCAAAGGCGTGGTGCACATCGACGAAACCACCGAGGTGGAATTACGCGCCGAGTATGAGGAACCGCGCAGCAGCCGTGCCGATGTCAATTACGATGACGTGGGCGGCATGGGCGATACCATCCGCCAGTTGCGCGAGATGGTGGAACTGCCCCTGCGCTATCCCGAACTGTTCACGCGGCTGGGCGTCGATCCGCCCAAGGGCGTACTGCTGCATGGCCCGCCGGGCACGGGCAAGACCCGTCTGGCCCGTGCGGTTGCCAACGAAAGCGATGCCAGCTTTTTCACGATCAACGGCCCTGAGATCATGGGCTCGGCCTATGGCGAGAGCGAAAAGCGCCTGCGCGAAGTGTTCGAGGAAGCCACGCAGAACGCCCCTTCGATCATTTTCATCGACGAGATCGATTCGATCGCGCCAAAGCGCAGCCAGGTGACGGGCGAGGCGGAAAAGCGCCTTGTCGCCCAGTTGCTGACCTTGATGGACGGTTTGCACAACCGCTCCAATCTCGTTGTCATCGCCGCTACCAACCGGCCAGACGCCCTTGACGAGGCGCTGCGTCGTCCCGGCCGGTTCGATCGCGAAATCGTGGTCGGCGTGCCCGACGAGCCCGGCCGGCGCGAGATTCTGGGCATCCACACTCGTGGCATGCCCCTTGGCGAGGATGTCGATCTCAAGGAACTGGCGCGCACCACGCACGGTTTCGTCGGCGCCGATCTTGCGGCGCTGGCGCGCGAGGCCGCGATCGAGGCGGTGCGCCGCATCATGCCGCGGCTGGATTTCGAACGACAGACCATTCCGCCCGAAGTGCTCGACAGCCTCAGCGTGGTGCGCGACGATTTCCTGGAAGCGCTCAAGCGCGTGCAGCCGTCGGCCATGCGCGAAGTGATGGTTCAGGCCCCCACGATCGGCTGGGCCGACGTCGGCGGGCTCGACGAGGCGCAGGCACGCCTGCGGGAGGGGGTCGAACTGCCGCTCAAGACGCCCGAGGCGTTCCATCGCCTGGGTATCCGGCCCGCCAAGGGCTTTCTGCTCTATGGCCCGCCAGGCACCGGCAAGACCTTGCTGGCCAAGGCCGTGGCGAAAGAGGCCGAAGCCAATTTCATCGCGATCAAGTCGTCGGACCTGCTCAGCAAATGGTATGGCGAAAGCGAGCAGCAGATCGCCCGCCTGTTTGCCCGCGCCCGCCAGGTTGCCCCTTGCGTGATCTTTATCGACGAGATCGACAGCCTCGTGCCTGCGCGTGGCGCCGGCGTGGGCGAGCCCCAGGTGACGGCGCGGGTAGTCAACACCATCCTTGCCGAAATGGATGGGCTGGAAGAACTGCAGTCGGTGGTGCTGATCGGTGCCACCAACCGCCCCAACCTCGTGGATCCGGCGCTGCTGCGGCCGGGCCGCTTTGACGAACTCGTTTACGTGGGCACGCCCAGCCTCGAAGGCCGGTTGCACATTCTCAACATTCACACCGGCGCGATGCCGCTGGCGCCCGATGTCGATCTGATGGACGTGGCCCGCCAGACCGAGCGCTTCACCGGCGCCGATCTGGAAGACGTGGTCCGCCGCGCCGGTCTTAACGCCATCCGCCGTGCGGGCGGCAACGTACAGTCGGTAAACCGGGCAGATTTCATCGACGCCCTGGCCGATTCCCGCGCGACCATGACCGAGGAGATGGAAGCGGAATACGCGCGGATGAAAGGCGAGCTGAAAAGGCGCGCCGTCGAACCGGGTCCGGTCATCGGCTTTCTGGCCCCGGGCATGGTCCAACCCACGCGCGAGAGCAAGCACGGCTGAGGCAGGCTTGCATCGGTTAGCGTCTTCTCGACCTGTTTGTTCGTGCTCTTGCCGAACCGGTCAGCAGAGGCGGCATGGCGCGCAGATCCTCGCCATCTCCCGGGGAGCCTGCGCCGGAGACACCGCGGGCGTTTTCCGGGGCGCCTGTCCCAATGCGGTCGTCCCGCACGTCATACCTGCAGGCGGGCCACCGGGCCTTGCCGCAAATGGAGGACAAACCGATGCAATACATGATCATGAATTATGTGTCGCCTGCCGCCGTAAGTGCCGACGGCGCGCCGCAGCACGCCGACATGGCGCTATGGGAAGCCTATACCACGGCCTTGATCGACGCTGGAATCATGCGTGGGGGCAACGCGCTGCACGTCGGCGCGACAGCGACCACGGTCCGTGTGCGCGACGGACAGCGGGACCTTCACGACGGCCCATATGCCGACAGCAAGGAAGAGCTTGGCGGCTATTTCATCATCGAAGTCGACACCCTTGACGACGCGCTGCTGTGGGCCGCGCGCAATCCCGCAGCGAGCTCCGGCGCGGTCGAAGTCAGGCCGATCCTCTCGCACTGACCCATGCCGGATCAGCCATCTCCCGGCGCGGTCGAGGCAGCAGCGCGGCTGGCCTATGGCCGGCTGGTCGCGCTGTTGACGGCGCGCTCCGGCGATCTTGCCGGCGCCGAGGACGCACTGGGGGACGCTCTTCTCGCCGCGCTCGAGCGCTGGCCCGGGCAGGGCGTTCCCGCCAATCCGCAGGCCTGGTTGCTTACGGTTGCACGGCGCAGGCTGATCGACCGCGCCCGCCGCGCCGTGCGGGCCGATGCGGCCCAGGCCGAGATCGAGCGCATGCACGAGGAGGCGGAGCTTGCAATGAACGAAGCCCGTCCGTTTCCCGACCGCCGATTGGGGCTGATGCTCGCCTGCGCGCACCCGGCAGTCGATCCGGCCGCGCGCACGCCGTTGATGCTGCAGGCGATCCTCGGGCTGTCGGCCGAGCGGATGGCGCCGGTGTTCCTCACCTCGCCCGCCGCCATGACCAAGCGTCTCGTGCGCGCCAAGACCAAGATCGCCGCCTCGGGCATCGGTTTTGCCGAACCCGAGGCAGAGGAGCTCGCCGAGCGCCTCGATCCAGTGCTCGACGCACTCTACGCCGCCTTCACGGTCGGACGCGATGATCGAGGACGCGGCGGGCTTGCGGAAGAGGCGCTGTGGCTTGCCCGCCTGCTTGCCGAGCTTGCCCCGAGGGCGCCCGAGGCGTCGGGGCTGCTGGCGCTGATGCTGTTCGTCACGGCCCGCGTTCCCGCCACGCGCGAAGGCGTCTTCATACCGCTGAGCCGCCAGGACCCGGCGGCCTGGAACGCCGCCATGATGGAGGAAGCCGAGACCCTGCTTCGCCGCGCCGTGGGTTTCAAGCGCCCTGGCCGCTTTCAGATCGAGGCCGCCATCCAGGCCGTCCACGCCGAGCGCCGCCGCACCGGACGGACCGATTGGGCGGCGATACTGCGCCTTTACGAAGGGCTTGTCGGCCTATCCCCGACTGTCGGCGCGCAGGTCGCCTGGGCCGCGGCGCTTGCGCAGTCGGGCGCGCCGGACGCCGCACTCGCGAGGCTCGGCACGGTCGATCCTGCATTGGCGGCAACGCACCAGCCCTTCTGGGCGACACGCGCCTTCGCCCTAGAGCAGATTCCGATCACTCTGGCTCATAACCTGCTGCGATAAAGTAATTTGTGCATTCGTGGGGTGTGAAGCGTGGCAGCGCATCGCGAATGGCATCCCAGAGTTCGGGGACAGTC
>NZ_JBYNTS010000022.1:0-14041 GCF_057784975.1 Novosphingobium sp. DS6-6
GCCTCCCTCAAGATAAGGTATCATCGAGTCGTGGTAGACCACCACGTTGATAGGCCGGGTGTGGACGTGCGGTAACGCATGAAGCTAACCGGTCCTAATCACTCCAATCATGCTTGTAAGGGCCCCCTGAAAAGGAACACTTTTCTGGGAACCAATGAATCCACACCCTCACCAACAACCCTGCACGCAGCAGCAATGCCAGCAGCAGCGGGGACGGACGATACCCCAAGCCAGATCACACCAAACACATCGATCAAAACCCCGTGCGCCGGCTCCATTGCCTGGTGACCATAGCGTCTGTGAACCACCCGATCCCTTCTCGAACTCGGCCGTGAAACCAGTCCGCGCCAATGGTACTAACGCTCAAGCGTTGGAAGAGTAGGTCGTCGCCAGGCATTGCAGCCCGCGCACAAAACCCATCACATGTCCCATGACCAACAAAACCCCCCTCGCATTCCACGACGGGGGCCCCGTCACCACCAGCCACCATCGCGGGGTGGAGCAGCCCGGTAGCTCGTCAGGCTCATAACCTGAAGGTCGCAGGTTCAAATCCTGCCCCCGCAACCAAGCCAGAAATATATGCAAACACTGCAAGCAATTGCCTAAATAGCAATATCGGATCATTTCTGCCCGCTGCAGAAAGGAGCCATGTATGCCAATCTGGACGTCCGTGCTCGTCGCTTGTGCCACTGCCTTCCTAGCCTTCGCCATCGGCCAGGCTGCGCCCGGGTTCGGTGTCGTTTTCTTAGCTCTGGCTTCCACATCCTGGGCAGTCTATTCCGTTAGAAGGGCGCAAAGGCCAAACCCATCCAAATCCCGAGGTTTGTGACGTCGACATAAACGGCGATGAATGGCTCAATCAAAGGGCGAAATCCGTTTGTGTTGCCGCGTCAGGCACATTACCTTAAGGTCCGGCATCAAGGAGACTGATGCATGACGATGAGCGTTTCACACCTGGCTCGGATTGTCATGCTCGCTGGTTCCGCCGGATTGTTGCTTGCACCGATTTCTGTCTGGTCGGCCTCAGGAATGCCGACGTCGAGCGTGTCGGCGTGCAGATCGGCGGCAACGCCGCGGAACACGGCCGAGCTTCTTGCAAGCGGTGACATCACGGCATTGCTCGCTGCAGCGGCGCGCACGAAGCGCGGCTCGCCGGCTGCCGATCTCCTGAAGGGCATCCGCGCTTCGTATCTTCTCGATGATGAGGAGGCCGCAACGCGGTTGGCGCGTTATCTTTCGGGTAGACGGGTGCCTCTTGCCTATTATGCAGGCATCGCGCTCGGCGGCGTGGAGTTGCGTCGAGGACATTACGCCAGAGCCGCTGAGGCATTTGCCAAGGGCCTGGCCGCGCGCTTTTCGGTTTCCGTCACGCCGGATGAAGTACGTGAAGCACGCCAGACCGAAGTTGTTGCGCAGGCTCTGAAAGATGTTCCGGCACAGTCGATTGCCGGAGGGCTGGATGGTACGCTGGCTGTAGGACGCGATGCTGCTGGCCTGCCTACCGGTGAAATCTCGATCAATGGCAACCCGCAGCGGGTGGTGCTTGATACTGGTGCAAACCTGTCGGTTACGGTGCAATCCAAGGTCCCCGCCTTGGGTCTGCGCCTTCTTCCAGACGACGTGACCATCGCAAGTCCTGTCGCGACGGAAACAAAGGCCCAGCTCGCGGTCGCAGATCAGATCGAAGTTGGCGGAGTGACGTTTCGCAATGCCGTGTTCATCGTCTTCCCCGACGAAGCGCTGACGTTTGCCAAGGGCGCCTACAAGATCGAGGCCATTTTGGGATTACCCGTGCTTTCACAGCTGGGTAGGCTACACTTCACAAGCGATAGCGCGGGTGAGGGGCTCCATTTCCAGAGATCGATGTCGCGCCAGCCGGTTACGACCGGGGCAAATCTGTTCGTCGAGGATCTCACGCCGAAAGTCGTGGCCTGTTCGGCACGCGATCGGGTGGCGATCCAGTTGGCCTTCGACAGCGGAGCACAGACATCTTCTCTTCGGCCGCTGTTCGGCAAAACTTTTCCCCGCGCCGTTGCCAACGCCAAAACCACGAAATCCCAGCAGGGGGGCGCGGGCGGGATGATCGAACGCCAGACACGCATCGTACCGCTCACCAAGATCGACTTCGGCGGCACCTTGCTGAGCCTTCGCGATCTTGAAATGGGCGAAGAGTCGCTCAGCCAGCCCGGGGATCATGCGCGGCTTGGACAGGATGTGCTGCGCGCCAAGGGCGGGTATGTGGTCGACTTCATCCAGATGCGCTTCGAACTTGCCGGCGCCCCGGCAGGATCAGGCGCGGGCGCAGGACAACCCTGAGATACCCGCGTGCAGCAATGACGTTCGCACGGTTAGAATGTGCCGGGAAGCAAGTTGACGCCCAACCTGCGCGATCACCGGCCCCGTGCGGGGCTGGCGCAGCAGCAGGTAACCGACCATGATGGCGTGCCCGCGAGACGATCGACACGATCGAGAACGGCGTCTTTGTGTCTTCCACAATATTGCGCTGAAACTGGCGCGCCATCTGGGGCCAGGGTGGCAGAGTATGTCCGCTTTGGGTTTTGGCTTGTCAAGACGGATGAGCGGCATTTTTCCCAGAAAGTTCGGGCATTCCCACCGGGTCATCCCAAATGCAGAAACGGGTCGTTTCGATCGTGGCGCATTTTCGGGAAGATCGGGTTGACCAATGCGGGATAGCCAACATTATCCGCCGCGATGTTGATACTGGCCCGGATCGACCTTTCAGGCGCTGACCTTGCTCTGTTCGATGAGTATGAAAGTGTCGCGCTGGCTTTGCTGCAAGTATGGTGCCCGGCTCGAGGATCGATTGCGCGCGGCCGACAATTCTGTCGAGATTCATTTGCTTTATTTTCCGGGCTCTGAGGCGCTGGCATCTTTCAAAAACGATCCAATTCGCATATCTGCTCAACCGATTTGGGAGCGATGCGGTGCTTCGTCGTCGCTGATCGAGGTTATGAGGAGAGATTGGATATAAGGGGCTGATCCTGAAGCGTTCCTAAACCCCGATCCCAAATCGGGGTCATCTCCGCGATCGCCATTCCCGTTCGTTGCGAGAGCGCTAAGCGATACAAGCCCCTTGAAAATCGTATTATCAGGAATTTACCTGGATGCCCCGCGAGGATTCGAACCTCGATTGACGGAGTCAGAGTCCGTAGTCTTACCATTAGACGACAGGGCATCGGGAGGCGTCGCTCTAATCGGGCTGTTTCGGAGCGTCAACCCACTTTTGCCGGGATGAAACAGCCGCAACCGAGGCACTCTGGGCAAATCTTGCTCACCGCACGCCATGGCGCTACGGTAGCGGCAAGTACCCGGCCGGCATGTCAGCCGGCGGGATAACATAAGCGAATATGCAGCATGGCGGATTCCCTTCCGCCGGCCAGGGGACGAGGGCCGCGATCCGGCGGAAGGAACAGGCAGCGAGGGCCGCGCAAGGCCGGACCCTTGCCCGATACCGCCGGACAGCTACCCGCCCGAACGCCGGCCGGCCTGAGCACGGCGCAGGACGCCCTTTTGGTGAAGACCTGGGCAAAGTCCGGCGCTAAGACGCGCGCGTCTGCCGCAAAGCGCAATCCTGCGGCCGTGCAGGCGCGCGAACCTTCACATGCCGCAATCGATGGTGACCCGCTCTCTGCCCCGGAAGCCGTTTTCGCTCCCGTTGGCGCGCCTGCCCAGGCGGCGCCGGTCCCGCCTGTCTGGCACAAGCCGGCGCCGTTCCACCGCCAGGCCTATGCCGCGATCGATCTGGGCACCAACAATTGCCGACTGCTGATCGCCCGCCCTGCCGGCAGCCATTTCGTGGTGATCGATGCCTTCAGCCGCGTGGTGCGCCTGGGCGAGGGGCTGGCCCAGTCCGGTCGTCTGTCCGAAGCGGCTATGGACCGGGCTCTGGCCGCACTCCATATCTGTGCCGAGAAGCTTAGGAAGCGCAATGTCCAGCTTGCGCGTTCGGTGGCGACGGAGGCGTGCCGCCGCGCCAGCAACGGGGCGGAATTCATCGAGCGGGTCCATTCGGAAACCGGCATCCGCCTGAACATCATCACCGCCCAGGAAGAAGCCCGCCTCGCGGTGCTGGGCTGCCATATCCTGCTCGAGCACGGCCACGGCCCGGCGATGATTTTCGATATCGGCGGTGGTTCCACCGAGATGGTGCTGGTCGATCCGGCCGATCCGGTACCGCGCATTATCGACTGGCAAAGCGTGCCCTGGGGCGTGGTTTCGCTGACCGAAGGCGTGGGGCCGATCGCCGACAGCCCCGCTGCTCGCGCCGCCGCCTATGATGAAATGCGCGCTCGCGTTGCCGAGGGCTTTGCGCCGTTTGCCCAGCGCATCGCCCCGGCCCGCGCCCGCGCCCTGGCCGAAGGGGCGATTCGCCTGCTCGGCACCAGCGGCACGGTCACCACGCTTGCCAGCCTGCATCTCGGCCTGCCGCAGTATGATCGTCGCGCGGTGGATGGTCTGATCGTGCCGACCCAAGCGATGCGCACGATCAGCCAGAAGCTGGCACATCTTTCACCGGCCGAGCGGATTGCCGTGCCCTGTATCGGGCGCGAGCGATCCGATCTGGTGGTGGCGGGGTGTGCGATACTGGAAACGATATTCGATATCTGGCCGGCCGACAGGCTGGGCATTGCCGACCGCGGCATTCGCGAAGGCATTCTGCGCTCGCTCATGGCCACGGGCGGCGATGCCGCGCGCAGCCGCGCGGCGCTGCGCCAACTCGGCAAGGGCACGCGCTCATGAGCCGTTCCGGCAGAGACCCTCGCGAACGGCTGAAGACGGCGAAAAAGCGCACCGCTTCTTCGGCCCGCTGGCTCTCGCGCCAGATCAACGATCCCTATGTCAAGCAGGCCAAGGCCGAGGGCTGGCGCAGCCGCGCGGCATTCAAGCTGATCGAACTGGACGAACGCTTCGCCCTGCTCAAAGGCCGCCAGCGCGTGGTCGACCTTGGCATCGCGCCGGGGGGATGGAGCCAGGTGGTGCGCCAGAAGGCCCCTGCCGCGCGGGTGGTGGGGATCGATCTTCTGCCAACCGAGCCGATCGAGGGCGTGACCATCTTCGAGATGGATTTCATGGCCGACGAGGCCCCCGCGGCGCTTCAGGACGCGCTCGACGGCCCGCCCGATCTGGTGCTGTCAGACATGGCCGCCAATACGGTGGGGCACAAGCAGACCGATCATCTGCGCACGATGGGCCTGGTCGAAACGGCGGTCGATTTTGCGATCGGCACGTTGGCGCCGGGCGGGGCTTTCGTTGCGAAAGTCTTTGCCGGAGGGACCGACGGCGAACTGCTGACGATCCTCAAGCGCAACTTTGCCAGCGTGAAGCATGCAAAGCCGCCGGCAAGCCGCAAGGATTCCTCCGAATGGTACGTCATCGCCCAGGGTTTCAAAGGGCGTGCCGAACCGGGCGATGCCGGCCCGCCGGGCGGGTAAAAGACGTGGCGCCCGCAGGGATGCAGGCAAGCCCGGCAAAGAATCCCGTTGCGGTAGGCGCCGCTCTCCGCTAACCGCCCGGTTCCCACCCGTGGCCGCCGCAGGCCACGCGACCCGAGGCCCGATGGCGGAGTGGTGACGCACCGGACTGCAAATCCGTTTACGCCGGTTCGATTCCGGCTCGGGCCTCCATTTCTCCGTTTGAGGACGTCCGGCAACGTCCACCAAACGGCTGTTTTCCGACATTTTTTCTGGTATGTTCGCCCACATCGGTTCGGACGGTTCCACCAACATCCCGGTACATTGATGGTACGGATGATGGATCAGCCCCCGAGCACGGATGCGGAGGTCCATCAATGTCGGACGGTACGAAACGCAAGACGGGTTTGACCGCCAACGCGGTGAAGCACGCCAGGCCCCGAGAGAAGGATTACAAGCTGTCAGATCGCGACGGCCTGTACCTGCTCGTGAAGACCACTGGTACCCGATACTGGCGCATGAACTATCGCTTTGGTAGACAGCAACGGACGTTGTCGTTCGGGCGCTGGCCAGAGATTCTGCTCGGCGATGCGCGCGAGATGCTGATCGAAGCGCGTCGCCAGCTCGCCAAGGGCCTCGATCCGCTGGAACAGGCAAAGCTGGAAAAGATCGCCAAATCCATCGCAGCCACCAATACGTTTCAAGCGGTAGCGGAAGAATGGCTCGAAAAGATCGAGAAGGAAGGGCTAGCCGCTATTACCCTCAAGAGGGCGCGCTGGCTGCTGGCGCAAACCTACCCGGCCTTGGCCAGGCGACCGATCTCTGAAATCACGGCCCACGAACTGCTGCTTGTCCTCAAGAAGATCGAAGCCTCCAAGCGATACGACACCGCCAACCGGATCCGCAGCACGTGCAGCCAGGTGTTCCGCTATGCCATCGCTACGGCGCGGGCCGAGCGGGATATCTGCTCCGATCTGCGCGGTGCGCTCGTCACCCCGCGCACTAATCACCGCGCCGCGATCACGACCCCAACGGAAGCCGGCGGACTGCTTCGCGCGGTCGAGGACTATGACGGCAACGACCTGACCCGGATCGCGCTGCGCTTGCTGCCCCACCTGTTCGTCCGTCCCGGCGAGCTGCGTTGGGCTGAATGGAGCGAGTTTGATTTCGACAAGGCGGTCTGGACGATCCCCGACCACAAGATGAAAATGCGCCGCCCTCATGCTGTGCCGCTGTCACGGCAGGCCTTGGCGATCATCGGTGAAATCGAATACGACGCCCGCTACAGCGCCTTCCTGTTTCCGTCGCTACGCGCTCTTGACCGCCCAATGTCGGACAACACGATCAACGCCGCATTACGTCGGCTGGGTTTCAGCAAGGATCAGATGACCGGTCACGGCTTTCGCGCCATGGCCGCCACCTTGCTCAACGAAATGGGCATCTGGAACCCCGATGCCATCGAGCGCCAACTTGCCCACGCGGACGGCAACTCGATCCGCCGCGCTTACGCCCGTGGCCAGTATTGGGAAGAGCGGGTGCGCATGATGCAGCACTGGTCCGACTACATCGATCAACTGCGCGACGGCGCGACCATCCTGCGCCCCAAATTCGGCCACAGCGCATCATAACAGCCCTTGCCTCGCGCGCTCGATCAGAGCGTGAAGGCTAGCTACCGAGACCAGAGTGCACCGCCCGATTTTGACCGTCTCCAGATCACCAGAAGCGATCAGCTCATAGAGCTTGGATCGCCGGATGCCGGTCAACCGAATGGCATCCGCGATCCGGACGGAGATTGGCTCGAGCGCGATTTCTGTCACAGCGGGCTTGGCAAATGGCAGCGCAAGCTGCTCGCTCTCGCGCAACATTGATCCTGCGCGCCGGATCATCGTCTCTGCTCCGGATCGGCCTCTGTTACCTTGCGCCGGTGGGCTTCGTGCACCCGGCCGCGAAGGGACTTGTCCGGATGTTCGAGAAGCAGGCCATCGAGCGCCACGGCAATGAACGTCAACTGCCGCTTGATATGCTCGACATTCCTGCGGCCTTCCTCCCGGAACTCCTGGCCCTGAAATAGATCGGTGACGATAGCGCCGATCCACTGGCTGCGGCTCTGCTTGGCGCGGGTGGCCTCGTCCTGAACCCAGGCAGCGACATGCTTGGGCAGGTAGGTTTGGATGGAAACGTTGCGTGTCATACCGTACTCCATGGTGGTGGAGCCTGGAACACACTGCGAAAGGCAAGTCAGTTCTACTTATGTTCTGATTGGACGTCAAGCGACTGCCGAATGCCGGAAGTCCGCTATTTCCTCGACCAGTTGATTTGCCACAGCAGGCTGGATGCACGGCAAGTCAGATTCGACTGAGAAGCTGCCATGTTGAAAAATGGCATATTATGACATTATTTCATAGTTTTAACCGCTGCGATTTGTCGCGTTCAGTGTGTATTGAACTGTACCCAACTTCGGGGCCGGGGCCAGCCTAGGCAGTCCTATTTCGCACACGGCATCTGCGCTTTTGTATCGTCTGGGCGAGCAAGCGTCGGTGGCGATTGAACCGACCGAAATCGACCAGATTAAGACGTTGATGTCTTCTGCAAGAGTGTCCGCTCCCAACAATTTCGGTCGTACGGCTCTAGCGAGGCTGATGAGAGAAAAACACGGACAGAGCACGTCGCTTTGCCCGATGCGCGATTCACCCGCCGTTTGCCCTGTCACACGGGTCTAAGCATGGCACGAACATGTCACAGCGCTTTGATAACGAATGAGGTGCCCGCTCTCGTCGCTAGCGCTGCGAGACCCCGGTTCATCGATGCGATAACAAGCTTCCGAATCATGACGCGGCAAGGCACAAAGGACTGCAGGTCAGACTTCCGCGCTTTGAAAGATCATGCGTTATCAGGACATTTATCCGTCCCCTGCAATGTTTCGCAGCACCGATGTCATCCGGCCTCGCGCTGGGCATCTGGTCGTACTCGAGTATTTCGAGGCCGATCCCGCCGGCATGCCAAAGGCGCGCTTTGCGCAGCACCACATTCTCCTGAATCTGCGCGAAACCCCGCACCGGGTCGAAAACTGGCGCAGCGGCCGCCACCTGGACTATCACATCGCCTGCAATGACGTGGTCGTCACGCCCGCCGGCATGGAGAGCGGATGGTTTTGGCACGAGAAAAGCCGGGTGATCATCATCACGCTCGATCCTGTTCGAACGGGGCGCTTTGCCCAGGTTGAGCTTGGGTTGCTCCTGTCGCCATCGCAGCTTCAGGACGTGCCGAGGGCCAACGATGAAGACCTTTGCCTGACCGGCATCATGCTTCTTGATGCGTTGCGTCAGCGGGCCGCGGGCGCCGAAGTCATGTACGAGAGCTTTGCTAGGATCTTCCTCGTCAAGCTGCTGCAGCGCTATGGCGAGACGCAATCGGAAGACCTTGGCCTTGCCCAGGGCCTTACGGTGGAACGTTATCGCAAGGTCATGGCTCTGATCGAGACAAGGATCGGCCAGCCGATCACGATCGAGGATATGGCAAGCGAAGCGGCCCTCAGTCCCGCGCACTTTTCGCGACTGTTCCGGATCGCCGTCGGCGAGACCCCTTACCAGTTCCTGATGGCGTATCGCGTGGAGCGCGCCAAGAGCATGCTTGCGGATCCGAACTGTCCCATCATCGACGTGGCGCTGACGTGCGAATTTGCCGATCAGGCCCATCTGACCCGCATTTTCAAACGGATCACCGGCCGAACCCCTCGCGAATGGCGGCTCGCCCGCAGGTAGCAGGAATCTTCAAAAATCTCGCAAGGTTCATCAATCCTGGCCACCTGACAATGACCTAGGCTTCCTTTCGCAACCTGAAGAAAAGGATGTGCCGATGTCGATTGTGATGAACGTTGCTCGCGTGGTCCGTGTCCAGTTCGAAAGCCACGGCGATCGCCTCGTTGGCGACCTCTATGTGCCCGAGAGCATCGAAGGCCCCCTTGCGGCTGTCATTGTCACGGGGGCTTGGACCACCGTCAAAGAACAAATGCCGGCGCGCTATGCGGCAGAGCTTGCACGACACGGTTTTGCCGCCCTGGCTTTCGACTTCCGGGGCTGGGGCCAATCCGAAGGCGTCCCCCGCCTGGAGGAAAATCCCGAGAGGAAAACGCAGGACATCGTGGCTGCGGCCGCTTTTCTCGCCGGCCTTCCGGAAATCGATCCGCGCCGCATCCACGGGCTGGGCGTTTGCGCAAGCGCCGGTTACATGGCCGATGCTGCAATTCGCTCGCCCGACATCGCCAGCTTCGCCCTTGTCGCGCCCTGGCTGCATGATGCCGAATTCGTTGCTGCCATCTATGGCGCCGACAATGTCGCGACAATGCTTTCGGCCGCCGACGAGGCCATTGCCAGGTTCTCGTCGACGGGAGACGAAACCTTCATCCCGGGCGCCAGCCTCAGCGATGCCAGCGCGGCCATGTACGGGGCGGCCTATTACACGGAGCGCGATCGAGGCCAGATCCCCGAATGGGATAATCGTTTCAACGTGTCCGCATGGCGGCCGTGGCTGACTTACGATGCGCAGCGCCTGGCGCCCGCGGTGAACAAGCCGTTCGCCATGGTGGAATCGGAATCGGCGGCACTTCCGGCCGGAGCGCGGCGCTTCTTTGCCGCGGTGCCGGGTCCCAAGGCGGAACTCTGGATCGATGGTGCGGACCAGTTCGCTTTCTACGACCAGGAGGACGCGGTCCGGCAGGCAGGCGATTTTGTTGCCCAGCATTTCCGCTCGGCCCACTGACGGCTGGATATGGAGAATGGCCATGAGCGTTAGGGACGAAAGGGCCGGCGCTGCCGACGAAGCAGCTATTCGCACGCTGGTCGCCGCTGTCGCTTCATTTGCGGATCGGGGAGAATTTGAGGCGCTTGAGCGGATCTATGCTCCTGAAGTCGCGCTCGACTATACCAGTCTTGCCGGAGGAGAGCCCGAGATCGTTAGCAACACGGCGCTAATGACGCGGTGGGCAGGGGTGCTTCCGGGATTTGACCGCACGCACCACGCGATATCCGAGGTAGATCTCTCCTGGGAGAACGCTGAGCCCAGCGCAAAGGCCAGTGTCGTCGCGGATCACTGGCTCGGCGCGCAACACTGGCGCCTTGTCGGACGCTATTCCTTCACCTTCGAAAAAGATGGAAGGGACTGGCAGATCACCAGCCAGCGCCTCGACATCGACAACGAGCAGGGTAGCCGCGAGATTCTCGCCGCTGCCGCGGCCAGATGCTCGGAAGATCCGCCGGGCTGGCTCGTGCGTGAGCAGGCGCGGCAACTTGCAATGGATTTCCTCATCGGCCTGGAAGAGAAAGACATGGCTCGCGTCAATGCCGTATGGGCGGAGGACGCGATCCAGGATATGCCCTATGTCCCCCCCGGAATGCCGCGGTCCATCATCGGGCGCGAGGCTCTGATCGAGCACTATGCCGCCTGGCCCGAGCGGAGCGGTGCGGCGCGCTTTACCAGGGACATCCGATTCTATCCGACCCGCGATCCGGCTACGGTCATTGCCGAGTTTTCAGGTTCGGTCGAGGTCGTTGCAACGGGGCGTCATTATGCGCAGCGTTACCTCGGTATCTGGCATACCCAGGGCGGCAAGGTGAGCCTCTACCGGGAGTATTTCGAGCCGGCTGCATTCGCCCATGCATTTGGCCTTGGCGCGGATGCATCGGCATGAGCAGGCCGCGCAGCGCTCTCGTGACCGGCGGCAACCGGGGGATCGGGCTTGAAGTCGTGCGCCAGCTTGGCGCAGACGGCTGGACCGTCTGGCTTGCCGCCCGTGATCCTGCCAAGGCGGCCACCGCGGCGGCAAGCATGGAAGGCGACATCCGCACTGTCACTCTTGATGTCGCTGATGTCGATGCCGCTGCGCGCGCCTATCGCGAGACAGGTCCGGTCGATGTGCTCGTGAACAACGCGGCCGTCCACTATGACAGCTGGCAGCGGCCGCTTGGGGCGGACTGGCGGATCATAAGGGAAGCGATCGAAACGAACCTGTTCGGCGCCTGGGCACTGGCGCAAGCCTATGCGCCTGCCATGCGGCATCAGCGTTGGGGTCGCATCGTGAATGTCTCGTCGGAAGCTGGCTCGCTTGCCAGCATGGGCGCAGGAACGCCGGCCTATTCGGTGAGCAAGGCGGCTCTCAACGCCTTTACGATCGCACTTGCCGACGAGTTGCGGGGAACGGGCGTGCTGGTCAATGCCATCTGCCCCGGTTGGACCGCAACCGACATGGGCGGTGGTGGGCGCCCCGTCGCGGACGGCGCGCGGTCCATCGTCTGGGCCGCAACGCTGCCCGATGATGGACCGACCGGCGGGTTTTTCAGGGATGGCAAGCCACGTCCATGGTGACAGTCTGTGCCATAGACATGGCTGAAGGTCCTGTTACGCAGTCATTTGCGGTCGTCCACTATGCCCTTGGTATGCGGTGTCGCAATCGGTCGTTTCGAGTAAGCAGCAAACGAGCGCGTTCCTCCACGTCCCACATGCTTGCGGCAGTAGCCGACCAGGTCCGGTCGTTTACGATCGTCAGACTGAACGACCGACTCCGCCCGAAGCCGACATTCCGCTTCGGGGTCGCGCTCCCACCCCCGAGCACGACCGGAAGTAGATGGCTTTCCGAAGGTCGGCTATAAATATTCGTCGGCATGCGCTTCTTAGCCGGACTTTATTGTTCGATTACGCGCAGCCAAGAGGCTTACGCCGATCGCCAGAATAAAGATTTGGCTTTCCACGCCGACCGAAAACCCGATCGCTGTCCTCGTAAGTCCTACCTCGCCAATCACCTTGCCGATGTTTGCAAGATTCATCTGCGTTCCGGAAAGGCCCTGCGTAAGGGCCTGAAGAGAGCCGACCAGCAATGTCCCTCCGGAGACGAAAATGAGGGCAGCTGCGCAAGCACCTGCGATCAGGCAGACGGTGACCACGATCCGCCAGTTGCATGCGGCTAGTGCTACCCAAGCGACCACACCCGCGGCCGAGCCCAGCACTACGCCTTCGAAAGGGCCGGTCACATTCGCTATGGACACCCCCGAAAGAAGCCCCACACTCTCTCGTCCGAGCAGGTTGCCCAGTGCGCCTACGGCAAGGCCGCCAATCGCAGTTCCGGGCACCAACCATCCATCGGCACGTCCGCGCCACGTCAGAACCCCAGCCATGCCGGCGCCGAGCCCCGCACCGGCGAGCAGGCCGAGCGCACCGATCATCGCCGCCAGGATCAGCACTTGCGCGCTGCTGCCGGTCGCTGCAATCATGCCGTAGATCAGGCCGGCCATTGCGCCTGACACAAGGCCTGCGAGGGTGCAGGCTCCGGCGACAAGGGATCCTTGTGCGCGCGACATTTCCAGTGAGTGCGCGGTCTTAGCGGCGATGAAGCGATAGCCGTGTTTGGGCACAGTTTCGATGAAGCGCGGATTGGCCGCATTGTCTCCCAAAGCGCGTCGCAGCGTCCGAATGCATTGCGTCAGCGCCTCGTCGGTCACCGGGATGCCTTGCCATACCTGATCCATGAACACGTCTTTGGTGACAAGCTCACCGCGCCGCGAGACGAGCAGGGCGAGTGCGTCGAAATAACGGCTGCCAAGCTCGATCGGCAGGCCGTCCTTTCGCAACTGCCGGTTGTCGCAATCGAGCTGGAACGCGTCAAAGCGGAGGATGTGGGCCGGTGTCTCCATGTTCCAGCGGTCTGGTGTCATCTTGCGGCCGAAGCAAGCGTTGCGCGTGTTTTCAGTCACTGCTCATGAATTGCTCATGCCTTTCACAGGGGGCCGGATCATGGCCGCAGCGGGAAACACAATTGGAGACCGATCATGAACGACCTTTCTTTGCACCGCGCCCCGCTGTTCAACGGATGGCGGATTGCTGGTTGGGGTAGCCTTCTGGCCTTGCTGATGCTGCCTGCCTTGGCGATGCAGATGACCAGTGAGGTGAACTGGACCGCCGGGGATTTCGTTTTTGCCGCGATTCTGCTCGGTTTTATCGGAACCGTTATTGAACTGGCGGCGCGGTTTGCCCGGCCCGGTGCGCCGCGCATCGGTTACCTAATTGCGGGCTTCACTGCCTTTTTTACCTTGTGGTCGAACGCCGCGGTCGGCATCATCGGCGACGAGGATTACGTTAACGTCTTCTTCTTCATCATGGTTGCAGTGGCCATTCTTGCCGCGATGGTCGTCCGGTTCCGACCGGGGGCGATGCAATGGATCGCGGTGCTGCTGGCGACCGGTCAATATGCCGTTGGTATCGCGGCGCTAAGGTTGATGCCCGGTCACGCGGTTGAATGGGGCTTTCTCACCGTTTTTGCGCTGTTGTGGCTGACGGCAGCATGGTGTTTCAACCGTGCTGCTATTAAGCGGCCCGGTTAGACCGAGGCGCGATTGGAGTGGCCGCTTCGTGCAACTTGGTCGACCACTAAGGGTCGGCTGCCGAAAGGCAGCAGTTTTCCAGAATGGAGGCAAAGCCGCCATTTGCGGCCCGATCTGAATGATCCGACACCATTCTCTGGACCACCCGGGGTTAGAGTTTCCCGGCGAGGGTCACAGTGACGGGCTGGGTGCGTCACCGGGATTAATCAGCGTGATCGGGGGCTTGTTGCCGATGGCGCT
>NZ_JBYNTS010000023.1:0-11545 GCF_057784975.1 Novosphingobium sp. DS6-6
CGGGTCGCCGGATCGTGGCAGCAGCGCTGGCCGGGTGCGGCGGGGCGCTGCCATGGGTCGACCTTGCCGCTTTCGCACGCCAGGCCATCGCAATGGCGCTTGTGGACCGTGAACACGCTAGCCGGCTGAGTGGCCCGGTATTTTTCGATCGCGGCCTTATCGATGCTGCAGCCGCGCTGGAATTCGCAACCGATGAATGCGCAGTCGACCAGTTGGGATTGGCGCACCGCTATCACTATCAGGTTTTCGTGGTCCCGCCCTGGCCGGAAATCTGGGTCCGGGATACGGAGCGCCGCCACGATTTCGGTGAGGCGATCGCCGAATACGAACGGCTGATGGGTGTTTACATGCGAATGGGTTACGTGCCGGTAGTTCTGCCAAAAGCGGATGTGGCGCTGCGTGCAGACTATGTCATTGAGCACCTTGGCTGAATTCCGGGAGGCGGCGAGTCGGTAATCCATGGCTGGAGGATGGCGTGGCGGCGGATCCGACCCTGCCATCGCAGTTGTGGGCCATGTGGCCGGAACCTATCCCCACGCGGCCCGTTCTGGAAATGCCAAATCGCTGACGACGGTCAAACGAAATGGTGAAGCCACTGCCAACATGCGGGCCGCGGTAGAGCCCGCAAACCATCTGGACCCTTGGCATTGCCAGGTTTTCCGGGGTTACCCGTGCGTCCAGCTATCATCTTAAGGACCAGAGGAGAATTCCGATGTCTTTCCTAGACCGTATCGTTGCCGCGATCACGCCGCTTGAAAGCGAAGAGACTCGCCTGGCGGCTCGCGCCAAGGCGCGGAACGAAGCGATCGTCGGTGGCTGGCTGTCGCTTGTTCTCGATCAGCACGAAGCGATCGAGGATGCCTTTGCCCGGGTACACGCCGCGCCGGACGCCGAAAGCCGGCGAAGCGCGGCGCGCCGTCTGGGGATGCTGCTTACCGCCCACGCCAATGCCGAGGAAACGATCCTCTATCCCGAGATGGCCGACAGCGGCCACAAGGCCCACGCGAGCATGGCCTATGAGGAACAGGCGATGACCAAGGTGCAGCTGGCCCTGCTGGAAAAGCTCGAGCCGATGTCGCAGGATTACATCGATAAACTGGAGCATATCCGGGGCGCGGTGACCCATCACATGTACCAGGAAGAAAGCGACTGGTTTCTGGAACTGCAGGCCGAAGTGCCGACCAGCCGGCAGACCAATCTGCGGTACCGCTTCGAGGAAGAGGTGGACAAGTACGCCGCGCCGGCGGTCTGATCCGTCCAAAGCGGCGCCGCACGTCGCCTGGCCCCGAGCGGCGCCGGCCGGATTTCCGACAAGACCGTCCGTCGCGCATTTCTGCGCCTGTCGGAGCGGCAGCATGCCTGCGCCGCGCGTGTATCCCTGGATGACGCGGACCGTGCATGCGGCCCTCGGTTGCAGATGGCAGGGGGAACAGAGGTGCGTGCAACGGCGGATGGACAAGACAGGTTAAGCCGCGCCCTGCCGCCAGGCCGAGCGCGTGGGTGAGCGGGTCGGGCAGCGATGCTGCCCGACGGATAGCAGATGCCGCGACTTCCCCAGCGCGCGGCAACCCTCCGGAGCTATGGCCAATCCGCCTGCTTCCGGCCTTGATCCCTCATGCCTATGTCGCTTCCCCTTACTCCCCCTGCTTAGTGAAGACATCTAGAGGGAGGCCAGACACAGCCGATTGAGTCACCTGGCGATGACTTGAGTTTCGAGCGATATTTCCGAATATTACGGTTATGGTTATTATCCACAGAAAAATTATGCTTTTAGATTAATAGTTTATTGCGTCGCAGTAACCACTCGATTTTGGACTGGTTAATGTTACGGTTCTATTCGTTGCCGTATCGATCGTTTCGATTGCGACCGGGCGTGGTTCGTGGCACCCCTGCACGTCGAATGAATGCCCGAGAAGGATGCCTTGCGATGCCCGACGCTGCCACGAAATCCCGTCTGCGCCTTGCCGTGATGGGCGGTGCCATGCTGGCCGCGCCTTTCGGCCTTTCCGGCCCGGCACAGGCCGACGAAGGGATGTGGACGTTCGATGCCTTTCCCGCCGCCCGGATGAAGCAGGATTATGGCTGGGCACCCGATCAGGCCTGGCTTGACCGCGTGCGCGCATCGGCGGTGCGGCTGACTGGCGGGTGTTCTGCCAGCTTCGTTTCGCCCGAAGGCCTGATTCTCACCAACCACCATTGCGTGGTGGAATGCGCGCAGAACCTGTCGAGCGAGAAGGACGACCTGGTGGCCAACGGCTTCATCGCCGCGCGCCGCGAGGACGAGCGCAAGTGCCCGGGCCAGCAAGCCGAAGTGGTGACCGCGATCACCGACGTGACCGGTGCGGTGAAGGGCGCGATCGGCACCTTGGCGGGTGAAGCGCTGGTCAAGGCCCGCGATGCCAAGATCGCCGAGATCGAGAAGGCGGGCTGCAAGGACCTGGCCACAACGCGCTGCCAGGTCGTCACCCTGTTCGGCGGCGGGCAGTACAGGCTTTACACCTATCGCAAATATTCCGACGTGCGGCTGGCCTGGGCGCCCGAATTCCAGGCGGCGTTCTTTGGTGGCGATCCCGACAATTTCAATTATCCCCGCTATGCGCTCGATGCCGCATTCCTGCGCGCCTATGAAAACGGCAAGCCGGTAAAAGCGGCGGCGTACCTCAAATGGAACCCGCGCGCGCCGCAGGCAGGCGAAGCGACATTCGTCGTCGGCAACCCCGGTTCGACCCAGCGCCTGCTCACCATGGATCAGATCGCGTTCCAGCGCGAGGTCCGCCTGCCGATCACCAACACCGTGCTCTCGGAACTGCGCGGGCGGCTGATTGCGGCGATGGCGCAAAGTGCCGAGCGCAGGCGCGAGGGCGCAGACAGCCTGTTCGGCATCGAAAATTCGCTCAAGGTCTATATCGGGCAGCAGAAAGCTTTGAACGATCCGGCTTTCGTCAAGATGCTGGCGGATAACGAAGCCACGCTCAAGGCCCGGGTCGCCGGCAACGCCGCGATCGGCGATCCCTGGGCTCAAGTGAGCCAGGCGGTCGCGGCCTATCGCAACGTCTATCTGGCCTATCGCTTTACCGAGCCTTCGGGCGATCTCTATGGCTATGCCGAAACGCTGGTGAAAGCGGCGATCGAGCGCGCCAAGCCGAATACGGAACGCCTGCCCGGCTATACCGACAGCGCGCTGCCGCTGCTGGAAAAGGAAGTGCTGGATGCACGGCCGGTCTATCCCTGGCTCGAGCAGCTGAAAATGGAATGGAGCCTGTCAAAAGCGCGCGAGTATCTGGGGGCCGACGATCCCGATACGCGGCTGCTGCTGGGCAAGGAAAGCCCCGAAGCCCTCGCGGCCCGGCTGGTTTCGGGAACCACGCTGGGTGATCCGGCCATGCGCAAGGCGCTGTGGGAAGGCGGCGCTGCGGCGATTGCGGCCAGCACCGATCCGATGATCGTCTATGCCCGCAGTCTCGAGCCACGCCAGCGCGCGTTGCAGAAGGCGGTAGACGCGCAATACCAGGGGCCGCTCGCCGCCGCCGGGGCAAAGCTGGCCGACGCGCGCTTTGCCGCATACGGCGCCACGGTCTATCCCGACGCCACGTTCACCTTGCGCATCAGCTATGGCAAAGTGGCGGGCTGGAAAGAGCGCGGGCAGGACGTTGCGCCGATGACCACGATCGGCGGCGCGTTCGAGCGTGCGACCGGTGCACAGCCCTTTGCGCTGGCCAAGGCGTTCAGCGCCAACGCCACACGAATCGCCAAGGCCACGCCGTTCGATTTCGTCACCACCAACGATATCATCGGCGGCAATTCCGGATCGCCGGTGGTGGACCGGGAGGGGACCGTGATCGGTGCCGCCTTTGACGGCAATATCCATTCGCTGGGTGGCAACTATGGCTATCAGGGTGACCTCAACCGCACGGTCGTGGTCAGCACCGCAGCCGTGCAGCAGGCGTTGGAAGTGATCTATCCGGCGCCGGCGCTGGTGCGTGAACTCGCGTCGAAGTGAACGACCTTGGCCGGATCTGCGCCTGCGGCCGCCAGCCGCCGCGCGCGCAGGCCGGCTTCCTCCCGCCCGATGTAATCGCGGGTAAGCGGCAGGGCATCACGGTGGCGCACCAGTTGAAACTGGAAATTGACCAGATCGGCATGCTCGAATGCCGTGGCCGCACCGGCCAGGTAGAACAGCCACATGCGATAAAAGCGCGCATCGAACAGCGCTTCGATCCTGTCGCGATTGGCAACGCAGCGTTCGTACCACGCGCGTAGCGTGGGGGCATAATGGCGACGTAGCACTTCCACGTCGGTGATCATCAGGCGATTGGGCTCCACCGCGGCCACGGTCTCGCTCATCGCCGGGATATAGCCGCCGGGGAAAATGTACTTGCGCGTGAAATCGTCGGTGACCGTGGGGGGGCCAGCGCGGCCGATCGTGTGCATCAGCATCACGCCGTCGTCGGCCAGGATATTGTGACATTGGCGGAAATAGGCGTCGAAGTTGGGCACGCCGACATGTTCGAACATGCCCACCGATACGATGCGGTCGTAATGGTCGGTCACGTCGCGATAATCGGTGAGGCTGAACGTGACCCGGGCATCGACGCCTTCGCGCCTGGCCCAGTCCCGGGCGTAGGCGAGTTGTTCGCTCGACAGCGTGATCCCGTGAACCGTGGCCCCGGTCAGCTTGTGCAACTGGATCGCCAGGCCGCCCCAGCCGCAGCCGATGTCGAGTACGCTGTGCTCGGCGCGAAGGGCCAGCTTGGCGGCAATGTGTTCGATCTTGGCATGCTGCGCCTCTTCCAGCGTGGTGACGCCATCGGGCCAATAGGCGCACGAATACTGTCGCAAAGGATCGAGAAACAGATCGTAGAGGCGATCGTCGAGATCGTAATGATGCGCCACGTTGCGGCGCGAGGCCGTGCGCGCGTTCACCTGATCGAGCCGCCCGGTGATACCCAGCCAGAACTTGCGCAAGGGGCCAAGCTTGTCGATATCGCCCGCCCGCTCCCACGGGTTGTTGCGGCGCACGAAGCTCACGAAATCCATGATGTCGCCGCCTTCGATGCGGACGCGATCATCCATGTAGGCCTCGCCCAGGCCGAGACTGGGATTGCGGGCAAGAAAGCCGGGTACTTTCCGGTCCATCAGGCGCAGAGTCAGGTCAGGCCAACCATCTTCCCGGTTGCCGAAAACGCGGCTGCGGCCATCCGCTTCGATCACCGTCAGCGTACCGTGACGGATCAAACGCCTGAGCACCGGCCCGAGGATCAGCATGGACATCGTTAACGCAGCTCCGAGGATCCGTTCAGCACAGTAAACTATGCACAAGCGCGGCCCGCCTGCAAGCGAGCCGCGCCATTGATTGACGGGACGAGGGTGGAATGCCTGGCGTCAACGGCAGCGGGCGCTGCCACGGTCGATTTCCCGGCCGAGCAGACCGCCGCCCACGGCACCGAGTACCGTGCCCATCGTGCGGTCGCCACGGGTATCGATCGTGCGGCCGACCAGCGCCCCGCCGACTGCGCCAATCACCAGGCCGGTGGTGCCGTTGTTGCGGCGGCAGTAATAGCGCCCGTCGCGCCCGCGCCAGACGCGCTCGTTGGCGCGGATCGGGCGGGGCTCGCGATAACGGCCATGGTTGTCGTAGCGCCCATAGGCATGGCCGCGGCCGCGGCCCGGATCGGCCATGGCCGGCGCGGCAGGAATGACAAGGGCCGCCATCACAGCGGCAAGGACGGTTTTTTTCAACATAACGAAACTCCCTGCTGGGTTCCCGAAAACGTGTGACGGTGAATGCGATGTTGAGCGAACCGATCCACAACCGGGGATGAACGTTTCGTTGTGTTGCTGGTTCCGGGGTGAACCGGGCATTGCGCGCGGTGGTCGGTTGTTTGCCAAGCCGGTTGGGGCGGGCTAGGCATGGCCGCATGCTGCTCGATCTTGTCGATGTCTTCGCCTCCGGTCCGCTTTCGGGCAATCCCCTGGCTGTCGTGCGCGGGGGTGAGGTGCTGGATGCCGCGGCCATGCTCGCTCTGACGCGCTGGCTCGGCTATTCGGAAACCGCGTTCCTGCTGCCCCCTGCGGATGCCGCCGCCGACTATCGTGTACGGATATTCTATCCAGCCGGGGAACTGCCCTTTGCCGGGCACCCGACGCTCGGCAGCGCCAGGGCCTGGCTGGCCGCGGGCAACAGACCCCGCCAGCCCGGCCGGGTGATCCAGGAGTGCGGGGTGGGCCTCGTGGAAGTCCGCATCGAAGATGAAGCCCTGGCTTTTCGCGCCCCGTCGCTGCTGCGCGACGGGCCGCTTTCCCCCGCGGAGCGGGCCGAAGCGATCCGTATTGCCGGCGTGCCGGAAAGCGCCGTGGTCGAGGCCGTTCACGCCTGCAACGGCCCGGCCTGGCGGCTGTTGCGCCTTGACAGTGCCGTGGCCGTGCTGGCCGCGCGCCCCGTGGCCGAGGCGCCGGTGCCGACGGACCTGGGCCTGATCGGCCCGTCCGCGCCCGGCGGGGCAAGCGATTTCGAAGTGCGGGCGTTCTTTGCCGATCCGCAAGGGAAAATCGTTGAAGATCCCGTCACCGGCAGTCTGAACGCGGCCGCGGCGCAAGTGCTGTTTGCCGCGGGACTGGCCCGGGGGCGTTATGTCGCCACCCAGGGGCGCTGCACCGGCGCCGACGGGCGGGTGGTGCTGACGCAGGACGAGGCCGGCGCCGTCTGGGTGGCGGGGGCCGCGCGCATAGTGGCGCAAGGGGCGAGACTATAGAAGGCCAGAAGGCCGCCCGATCCCGGACCGGCCCCTGGCTGCCGCCTCAAAAGCTTTTGGCGGCGTAAATCTGCGAAAGGTCCCCGGCCCAGGCGCCGTGATAAAGATCGAGCAGCCGTTCCGCCGGCGTTCTTCCGGATGCGACGATTTCGTCGAGCGGGGCGAGGTAGCCCGTCTCGTTGTCGCCGGCGGCATTGAGGCGCTGGCGCGCGGCAAGGCCCGAACGCGCGATGTCGAGCACGCGGGGCGCGATATCGCGCAGCGTGCCGCCGCCGGGCAGCGGCGCAGCTAGGCCGAGCCGGGGCACGCTGGCGCGCAGCGCTTCGCGTCCGGCCATGTCCCAGTCCTTGACCAGGTCCCACGCGGCGTCGAGGGCGCCCTGATCGTAAAGCAGGCCGACCCACAGCGCGGGCAGGGCACAGATGCGATTCCACGGGCCGCCATCGGCGCCGCGCATTTCCAGGAAGGATTTCAGCCGCACTTCGGGAAAGGCGGTGGAAAGATGATCGACCCAGTCGCTCTGCCGTGGCTTCTCGCCGGGCAGTGCCGGCAGGCGGCCGTCGAGGAAATCGCGGAACGACTGGCCCGCGGCATCGATATAACGGCCATCGCGGAACACGAAGTACATCGGCACGTCGAGCATGTAATCGACATAGCGTTCATAACCGAAGCCCTGTTCGAATACGAACGGCAGCATGCCGGTGCGTGCGGGATCGGTGTCCGACCAGATGTGGCTGCGATAGGAGAGGAAGCCGTTGGGCCGGCCTTCCAGGAACGGGGAATTGGCGAACAGTGCGGTGGCCAGCGGCTGCAACGCCAGGCTGACACGGAATTTCTGCACCATGTCGGCCTCGCTCGCATAATCGAGATTGGTCTGGATGGTGCAGGTACGCAGCATCATGTCCAGCCCCATCGTGCCCACACGGGGCATGTGGCGCAGCATGATCGCATAGCGGCCCTTGGGCATGATCGGCAGATCGGCCCGCGCCTTGTCGGGCCACAGGCCAAGGCCGAGATAGGCAAGGCCGAAGCGATCGCCGATGGTCTTGACCTGCGCCAGGTGGCGCCCGGTTTCGGCACAGGTTTCGTGCAGGTTTTCCAGCGGCGCGCCGGAAAGCTCGAGCTGACCCGCCGGCTCCAGGCTCACGGCGCCGTCCGGCCCGGACATTGCGATGACTTTGCCGCCTTCCTCCACCGGTTCCCAGCCGAATTCGGTCAGCGCCATGAGCAGGTCGCGAATGCCGCCCGGCTCGTCATAAGAGGGGGCGCCGTGATCGCCGACGCGATAGACGAATTTCTCGTGCTCGGTGCCGATTCGCCAGGCGGTGGGCGGCTTTTCCCCGCGCTGCATCGGGGCGATGAGCTGATCCCGGCTCTCGATGAGAGGATCGTTGCTATCTGAAACCTGTCTCGTGCTCATGCGCGCATCCGTTACTGGCCAAATCGCCGTTGCGCCAGCGCTAAACGCGGGAGGAAGGGGCGCGAGGGGTCTACCCACCGGTCGGGGCGATGGTCACTTCGCCGCGGGCCAATCCCCCGCGACCCCCATCCACAAACCCAATGCCGCCACCGCGGCGGTTTCCCCCCGCAGGATGCGCGGCCCCAGGGTTATCGCGCAGGCGGCGGGGTGCGCGCGGATCGCCGCGCGCTCCGCTTCGTCAAAGCCGCCTTCCGGTCCGATCAGCAGCGCGGCCGGGCCGGCCTGCGCGGCAAAGGCACCGGCTGCCGGAACGCCGCCCTGCTCGTCGGCAAAGAACAGCGCCCGCCCGCTGGGCCAGTCGCGCAGCAGCGCGTCGAGCTTCACCGGCGGCGTCAGCACGGGCAGCGCCGTGCGCACGCACTGCTCGGCCGCTTCGGTCACGATCGCCGCGGCGCGCTCGGCATTGAGCCTGTCGGCCACGCAGCGGCGGGTGACCACCGGGCGGATCTGCGCGGCGCCCAGTTCTGTGGCCTTTTCCAGCACCCAGTCGAACGCCTGCTTCTTGAGAAGGGCAGGGCACAGCCAAAGGTCGGGCACGGCTTCCATGCCGCGCATCTGCCGCTCCACGGCCAGCACCATGTCGCGCTTGCCGGCCTGCGCCACGCGGGCCAGCCATTCGCCCGTCCGGTTGTCGCACAGCACGACGGCATCGCCCTGCCCGGCGCGCATCACTTTGCCCAGATAATGCGCCTGCGCTCCATCCAGCGCCACGCTGCCGCCTTCTTCGAGCCGTTGTTCGACGAACAGGCGCGGGGCGGAGCGCGGCGGCCAGGCCGGGGTTGCCGGCAGGTGAGAGGCGCGCAGGTGAGAGGCGGGCGGGTGATCGGTCATGCCCCGGTTCATAGGCAGGGCCGTGGGCGCGGGCAATCTGCCCCTTGCAGGGCCGGGCGATCGGGCGCAGGACACGGCGGGCATGACCACGGCAACCGACCAGATCGTTCCCGACAGCGAGCATCGCGGCCTCGTTGCCCGCCTGCCGCAGCCCTGGTGCGACTATGCGCTGCTGGCGCGGCTGGACCGGCCGATCGGCTGGTGGCTGCTGTTCTGGCCCTGCGCCTGGGGGGTGTTCCTGGCGGGCGGGGCGCGGCAATGGCACCTGGTGGCATGGATGCTGCTGGGCGCGATCGCCATGCGCGGGGCAGGCTGCGTCTATAACGATATCGTCGATGCCGATCTCGACGCGCGGGTGGCGCGCACGGCGCAGCGCCCGGTGGCGAGCGGGCGGGTGAGCCGCCGGGCGGCCTGGGCCTGGCTCGTTGCGCTGGCGCTGGTCGGCCTCGTCGTCCTGGTGCAACTGCGCTGGCAGGCGCAGCTCGTCGCGTTGGGCAGCCTGGCGCTGGTGGCCGCCTATCCGTTCATGAAGCGCATCACCTGGTGGCCGCAGGCCTGGCTTGGGCTGGTCTTCACCTGGGGGGCACCCACCGGCTGGGTGGCAGTCCACGATGGAGACCTTGGTGCCCTCGCCGCGCTCTATGCCGGGGCGATGTGCTGGTGCATCGGCTATGACACGATCTATGCCCTGCAAGACCGCGAGGACGATGCCCTCGTCGGCATCCGATCGAGCGCGCGGGCGCTGGGCAGCAAGGTGAAGCCCGGTGTGACGGCTTTCTACACCGCCGCCGTGGCACTGTGGGCGCTTGCATTCTGGCTGGTACGGCCCGACCCGCTTGCCCTCGTGGCGCTGGTGCCGGTGGCCCTGCACCTGGCCTGGCAGGCGCTGAGCCTCGATGTGGACGATGGCGGCAATGCCCTGGCGCGGTTTCGGTCCAACCGCACGGCGGGGTTGCTGATGGCGCTGGCTTGCCTGGCGGTTGGCAGTGCGGGGTAGCGCATGACAGGTGCTCGCCTGACGGCTGACGCGGCAAGGGGGGCTGGCGAAGCGGCGTCAGCCCATCGCCTGTCGCCCGTCAGCTAGGCCGCGGTTCAACCGGATAGACGATGAAATCGGGCCGTACAGCCTTTGCAGGCGTGTTGCCCATGGCGTCAACCGTTCGGGCCAGATCGGCAATCGCGGCCGGCGGCAGCGCCAGGCCGTGTTCGGACGGATGCGCCGGCGCTTCCATGGGGTAGTCCTGGCCTGGCGTGGTGGTCATCTCGATATGGGCACCCAAAAGCGCGCGGATCGGGTGGGTCTGGGCGAAGGCTTGCAGGCGGTGGGCACTGTCGCGGAATTGGGCGAAGTGGTTGATCGGCACATAGAGGCGGCCGGGGTAGAGCATGTCGCCGGAAAACAGCAGATGGCTGCGCGGGTCATAGATCATCATATGCGCCGCCTCGTGCCCCGGGGTGGGGATGGCCTGCAACACCCGGCCACCCAGATCCAGCGTGCCGATGGTGTTCGGCCAATCGGCCACGCGAAAGGCGCGCGCCACTTCGGCCGGGGCAAGGCCCACCACATCGGTATCGGGCCGCCCGGTGAATTCGCTGTCACCGCCATGATGATCGCCGTGGCTGTGCGAATGAGCCACGGTCAGGTGCACGGGCCTTTGCTCATGGGCCTTGCGCCATTGCGCGATCACCCCTTCCACCGTGGGGCGCACGGCAAGGCCGCCGGCCCCGGTGTCGATCAACAGGGCACCGTTCTGGCCGAACAGCAGATAGAGAAACGGCGCCTCGAAATTGGTCTTGACCGATTGGCGAATGGCGAACGTGTCTGCATCGATGCGCTGAACCTGCATCTTCGGCTCGGCCCTGGTGGTGCCGTCGATCCAGCGGGCGAACGGTAGCGGATCGAATTGGGGAGTTGCGGCCTGAAGAAGCGGCGCGGCCGCGACCAGGGCTATTGCGCGGAGGGAATGGCCCAGGCGAAAACGGGGTGCAGCGTCCATTGCGATGTGATGTCACGCTTTAGTGTGCGCCGCAACAAAATGGGCCTATATACTTAACTAGCCGTTCGCCTCAGACTATGGCAGATAGCGGCCATGCCAACGCAAACGCTAACCGCTGACACTTGTGCGAAGATGGTGGAGTCGGCAACCCGCTCTTGCCAGCCTATGATTTCGGTGCCGCCTGAACCCGCCAACAGCACTGCCGATGCATTGGCAGGCCTGTCAATTGCCTTCACTTACGGCTCTATGCTCCTTGCCGTTCTTGTCCTTCTGGCGGGTTATGCTTGGGCCAAGTTTGTCGCTCATGAAGCGAAAGAAATGGCAAAAGCGGATGCGCAGGCCTATATGGAGGCCCGCAAAAACTGATAGCGTTTTGGCGGAGGTGATGATTCAATAATCGCGAGCGATCATGGAGAGCCGTGGTGGATCCAAAGTCCCTGTTCAGTTTGAGCGAGCATCTCGAGGCCTTGAGCGGGGATGGCGAT
>NZ_JBYNTS010000024.1:0-3377 GCF_057784975.1 Novosphingobium sp. DS6-6
CCTTACAAGCATGATTGGAGTGATTAGGACCGGTTAGCTTCATGCGTTACCGCACGTCCACACCCGGCCTATCAACGTGGTGGTCTACCACGACTCGATGATACCTTATCTTGAGGGAGGCTTCCCGCTTAGATGCTTTCAGCGGTTATCCCGTCCATGCATAGCTACCCTGCTGCGCTCCTGGCGGAACGACAGGTACACCAGAGGCATGTTCACCCCGGTCCTCTCGTACTAGGGGCAACTCCTCTCAAGTATCGACGCCCACGGCAGATAGGGACCAAACTGTCTCGCGACGTTCTGAACCCAGCTCACGTACCACTTTAATTGGCGAACAGCCAAACCCTTGGGACCTGCTCCAGCCCCAGGATGTGATGAGCCGACATCGAGGTGCCAAACGATTCCGTCGATATGAGCTCTTGGGAATCATCAGCCTGTTATCCCCGGCGTACCTTTTATCCGTTGAGCGATGGCCCTTCCACGAGGGACCACCGGATCACTATGACCGACTTTCGTCTCTGCTCGACTCGTCAGTCTCGCAGTCAGGCAGGCTTATGCCATTGCACTCTAGCAGACGGTTTCCAACCGTCCTGAGCCTACCATCGCGCGCCTCCGTTACTCTTTAGGAGGCGACCGCCCCAGTCAAACTACCCGCCACAGAGGGTCCCCGCACCGGATCACGGTGCTGGGTTAGACATCAGAAAACAACAGGGTGGTATTTCACCTATGGCTCCACGCCGGCTGGCGCCAGCGCTTCGAAGCCTCCCACCTATGCTACACAATTCTTTCCTAATGCCACTCTGAAGCTGCAGTAAAGGTGCACGGGGTCTTTCCGTCTAACCGCGGGTACTCCGCATCTTCACGGAGAATTCAATTTCGCTGAGCATATCCTGGAGACAGTGGGGAAGTCGTTACGCCATTCGTGCAGGTCGGAACTTACCCGACAAGGAATTTCGCTACCTTAGGACCGTTATAGTTACGGCCGCCGTTTACCGGGGCTTCAATTCGGAGCTTGCACTCCTCCTCTTAACCTTCCGGCACCGGGCAGGCGTCAGACCCTATACGTCGTCTTGAAGCCGACTTAGCAGAGTCCTGTGTTTTTGCTAAACAGTCGCTACCCCCTGGCCTGTGCCCCCTGCCAGTGCTTGCGCATAGGCAGGGCCTCCTTCTTCCGAAGGTACGGAGGCAATTTGCCGAGTTCCTTCAGGATACTTCTCTCAAGCGCCTTGGTATACTCTACCTGACCACCTGTGTCGGTTTCGGGTACGGTCTATATGGAGAGGCTATTTCCTGGAACCTCGTCGCTGCCAGATCAATCCGATAAGACCTGACAACTTTTAAGATCCGTCACTCTTCTCCAGGCCCACGAATATTAACGTGGTTCCCATCGACTACCCCCTTCGGGCTCGTCTTAGGGGCCGGCTCACCCTGCTCAGATTAGCTTTAAGCAGGAACCCTTGGTCTTTCGGCGAGAGGGCATCTCACCCTCTTTGTCGCTACTCATGTCAGCATTCGCACTTCCGATACCTCCACGGTCGGTTACCCTCCCGCTTCGCAGGCCTACGGAACGCTCCGCTACCGCTCAGATCAAAGATCTGAACCCTAAGCTTCGGTGCGCGTCTTGAGCCCCGTTACATCTTCGCCGCAGGAACCCTTGATTAGACCAGTGAGCTGTTACGCTTTCTTTAAATGATGGCTGCTTCTAAGCCAACATCCTGGTTGTTTTGGGATTCCCACATGCTTTCCCACTTAGACGCGACTTGGGGACCTTAGCTGTAGGTTAGGGCTGTTTCCCTCTTGACGACGGACCTTAGCACCCGCCGTCTGTCTGCCGGATAAATCTCGCTGGTATTCGGAGTTTGGTTAGAGTTGGTAGATCTCGCGACCCCCGCATCCATCCAGTGCTCTACCCCCAGCGGTATACGTCCGACGCTCTACCTCAATAGATTTCGCGGAGAACCAGCTATTTCCCGGTTTGATTGGCCTTTCACCCCTAAACACAACTCATCCGACAATTTTTCAACATTGAACGGTTCGGCCCTCCACTGCGTGTTACCGCACCTTCAGCCTGGTCATGCCTAGATCACCGGGTTTCGGGTCTAATTCATCGAACTAAAGCGCCCTGTTCAGACTCGCTTTCGCTGCGCCTACACCTAACGGCTTAAGCTCGCTCGATAAACTAAGTCACTGACCCATTATGCAAGAGGTACGCAGTCACCCCCTATGGGGCTCCTACTGCTTGTAAGCATCCGGTTTCAGGTACTGTTTCACTCCCCTCATCGGGGTGCTTTTCACCTTTCCCTCACGGTACTGTGTTCGCTATCGGTCATGTACGAGTATTTAGGCTTGGAGGGTGGTCCCCCCATGTTCAGACAGGATTTCACGTGTCCCGCCCTACTCAAGACCTCATCCATCACTTTCGCATACGGGGCTCTCACCCGCTATGGCCCGCCTTTCCAGACGGTTCTGCTAGTTGAAGATCAGGTACTGGCCTCCTCCGCGTTCGCTCGCCACTACTAACGGAATCTCGGTTGATGTCTTTTCCTCCAGGTACTGAGATGTTTCAGTTCCCCGGGTTCGCTTCACCAAGGCTATGTATTCACCTCGGTGATACCTTATCCACCTCTCCAATCCCTCCGTCGCCAGAGCCATTGAAGAAATGGTGAAGGTGGGTTTCCCCATTCGGAAATCGCCGGATCAAAGCTCGCTCACAGCTCCCCGACGCTTATCGCAGCGTGCCACGTCCTTCGTCGCCTGTACATGCCAAGGCATCCACCAGATGCTCTTACCTCACGCTTGAGAATCCACACCATCACCAGCAAGCCTGCATAACGCTTGCAGTGTACCAGGTGCGGACGATATCTCAGCCAGATCGAACAACGCATCACATGGCTCGCGCCACACAACCGTTGCCCATAATGTGTGAACGCAATCGAACGACGACCGTAATCGTCGATCCATGCGCCACGGCATCGATCAAAAAACCCATTCACAATGTCAAAGAGGCGCACGACACGCCAATACCCCACCCCGCTCGCGCAAGGTGCGGAACCGTTTTCTTCATCCCCGGAGATTGTTGTTTCGAGCAATCCACCATGCAAGCCGCGCAGCGGCGAGAATGGTGGAGCCTATCGGGATCGAACCGATGACCCCCTGCTTGCAAAGCAGGTGCTCTCCCAGCTGAGCTAAGGCCCCATAAGATCGTCTTGCTGCAGACCCGTAGCACCAGCACCGGCTCGCCTGCGCCGTCAGACGCAAGACCACGCAGGTCAGGTCAGGCTCGCGCCGTCAGTCGTGGCCCCTAAACGCGGCCGACCTGTCGGTCGCCCGAATAGGCCACGCCTTATGGCGCGGCATCGCCGCGCTGGCCGCGCTGGCCG
>NZ_JBYNTS010000025.1:0-4415 GCF_057784975.1 Novosphingobium sp. DS6-6
TGATCGCCGGCAGAATAGAGGCCCTCCTCGCGGATAAGGGCTATGACGCCGATGCCATCCGGGAGGAACTGGCTGCAGCCGAAATCGAAGCCGTCATTCCCGCAAAGAGCAACCGAAGCAAGCCGCGCAGCTCGATGCCGATGCGGCCCGGCTGGTGATTTCCACCAGCATCGCACAGACCTATATCGGCCTTGCGCGCGCTGAACGGCAGATTGAAATCGCACAGGGCTTCGTCGCCACTCGGCGTCAATCGCTTGACTATGTGCAATCACGTAGCCGCCACGATCTTGCGAACGCAATCGAGGTGCAAACGGCTAGGACGCTGCTCGCGGAGGCCACGCAGGCCGAAGTGCGTGCGAGGCGCGAACGGGACCTGCTTGTTCACGCGCTCGCCGAACTGGTGGGCAGAGGAGCTGACTTCTACGCTTCGATCGCTCGTCCCTCGTTGTCGCTCGACAACCTCCTCGCGGTGCCGGAAGTCCTGCCTGCGGATCTGCTTGGCCGGCGGCCCGATCTGCTTGCAGCACAAGCAAGGATTGCAGTGGCCGTAGCCTCCCGCGCGGTGGCACGTGCAGACTTTCTTCCGAACGTGAACCTGCAGGCACTCGCTGGCTTTTCCGCGATCGGGCTCGGCAATCTCTTCACGGGAAGTGCCTCGAGCTATGGCGCCAGCGCGGCGATCCACATTCCCATCTTCGAGGCGGGCCGGCTGCGTGCCCAGTACCGGCAGGCAACGGCCGACCTTGATCTCGCTGTGTCGGACTACAATCACAATGTGCTGCAAGCTGTCCGGGAAGCGTCCGACGCCTTGACCGGCATCAAGGCTGCCGACGCCGAGCTTGCCCAGCATACTCTGGTCGTCGCCGGCCTTCGTGAGACGGTACGGCTTGATGGGGTGCGCGTCTCGGCAGGTCTCGCTTCGAAGCTCGATGCTATCGAAAGCGGGTTCCGCCTGTTGGAAGCGGAACAGTCCCAGGTCGATCTGCAAGCTGACGCATTCGTTCAGCGGGTCCAGCTCATTGCCGCTTTGGGTGGTGGTTTCCGGAACAACGCAAGCGAGGCCGTGGCCTCTTCAAAGGAGAAGGCGTCATGAATAACGGAGTCAGCTCGGGTCGTGCCGAGATCATTGGCGATAAGCAAATCGCGCGTCAGCTCGACTCGATCGAAGGACGCTCGGCAAAGCCCAGCCGCCGCAAACGCAGTTTCGTCCTGCTCGGAAGCCTTCCGTTTGCGAGAGCGCGCGTGCAACAACAGCACGTTGGCGGCCAAACAGGTCAAGGTCCCAATCGAGCCCGGCCTGAACTTGCGCCACGGTGCGGGTCGTGCCCGCATAGGGAGGTGGAATGAGGTAGCGATCGCTCAACCGCTGCTCTGCAACCTGGGCATCGCCCTCGATGTGCGGAAGCTGCGCTGAGTGCTGTATCGCTACCTCGGCCTTCGCAGCGCGGACACGGGCCAGCGCTGCGTCCAGCGTCGGGTTTACCAGGAGGCCGGCCTCTACCAGGCGTCCCAATTGCGGGTCACCGAGATCGTTCCACCACCGGGCGTCGATCTCGGCCGATGCCGGGGTGAGGCCAACGGAGGCTGGCAAGGTTCGAGCTATCTGCGGCTCATCGTGTGGCACGGCTGCACAGCTTGCCAGGAGAAGCGCCGATAGCGAGATCAATGTGATGCGCATGTGTCAGGACTCCTTTGGCTTTCAAGAGTGCGATCGGCCAGGCGACGGGCGCCCCGTTCGTGGTGCAGCCGGTCGCACGCCGTGCGTCGGTGAGGAGACGCTATCGACGGTTCCCGGCTCGACCTGGTTGAGCAAGAGCGGCGAAGCCGGTCTGCGCCCGCCGCCCAATAGACCCCTGCAACCGGACTTCTGGAGAAACCGAGCCCGGTAGCCGTGTCAGAACTCGCAAAGCTATTCGCCAGTCAGAGCTTGCCGGTTACAGTAATGATCGCTTTCCACCGGATCAGCTTTCTTGAGTTGCCGCCGGGCGCACGTCCGATCCAAGTGCGCGAATCTTTCGTTCTTGAGTTTCCTGTTCGACGACCCTTCCGGCGTCGGTGCCTGGCTATCACGACTACCGTGAGGACTTTTGCGCTGTCTGCTTCATCCGAATGTGAAGACGTAGGCCCGGATTCCAGGGCCCGCAAATTCGATGCGAAGGGTGCGATCTTCCACCGGGCCGGCCTGCCGGATCAGCTGGTATAGCCGGTCCTCCTTGACGGTGCCCCATCCCGCGGGATCAACGTCAGCCCCGTGATCCGGACCGGGACTTCTGCCATCTATCGTTACGCGAAACCGGACGGGAAGGCCGGTTGCGGAACCGATGACAAGATGGGCATCACGCGCGTGAAAACGCATGCGGATCGCTCCACCCGGACTTTTTAGCGCCGCGAACTCGCGACCGACATGCCAGCTCCCGGTCAGGCTCCAGTGGTTGAGCGGCAATGAGGGCGCAGGCGCGTAGTCGGTGACGACGTCGGCGTGCAGTCCTCCCGGAGATGCGAATCCGGTTGTCTTCCGGTATCCGATGTACGTTTCAGGCGAATGGAGATCCGCCCAGTCGGCCTGAACCTGGACACCATGTTGTTCGACCCTGGCCAGCGGAACCTTCCGCAGGTCGTGCCCTGCCTCCGAAAGGAGGTTGCGGATCAGTTGCTCTCCGTCCGCGTATCCGCCTTCGCCCAGGCGATACCCGCGTACCCGCCCCCGCGCATCGACGAAGTATATCCCAGGCCACCCTTCGTTGGCGAAAGCGCGCCAGACGGCATAGTCGTTGTCCTGAAGGTTCGGGTAGTCGACCGCAAGTTGAGAGATTGCCGTCTTTACCTTGGCAGGGTCTTTTTCAAATTCGAACTCCGGGGCATGGACGCCGACCACTTCCAGACCCTCGTTCCGGTAACGCGCGCTCCACGCGCGCAGATAGGGGAGCGCCCGCAGGGAGTTGATGCATGAAAAGGTCCAGAAGTTGATCAGCACGACTTTGCCGCGCAGCGAGTGTGGCTTGCCGGACAGCGGGACGAGCCATGGACGTGCCCCATCAAGAACGCCGATCGGATCTGACGCCGGGCCAACGGGAACGGGAGTAATGCTCGGCGTCGCTGCAACGCTGGCAGGTACCAGACCGAGTGCGTCTGCGGTGCAGACGGCTATGGTCGCCCCGGCGATTGCAACCGCGGTCGCGAAGTAGAGTTTCGAGCGTCTTCCCATCATTGCCATCGCACCTTGTCTTGCCTTGGCGAAGGAAGGCCAAGGTCATCGATCTCGCTGTCGTGCCTCTCAATTCGCGGACCGGCGGGCGAAGTTACGTTCGCGATCGGCGTGGCCGTTCGACACAAACCTGCCGAGGCGCGGTCCGGGCCTTCGCGTAACCGGCGGGCCGGTTTTCGAGAATTGCGGACGCCCTCACTGGCGGTGAGGCGAAGCTCAAAGGACATTCAGCATGAACAGCACAAGCAAGCGCGCCTTCATAACCGGCGCATCCTCGGGAATTGGCGCCGTCTACGCCGATCGGCTCGCAAAGCGAGGCTACGACCTCATTCTTGTCGCGAGAAATGCCGAGAAGCTGCAATCGCTTGCGAGCAGGATCGTTGGAGAAACAGGCCGCCACGTCGTGGTGATGCGCGCGGATCTTCAGGACAAGGACGATCTCGGCAGGGCGGAAGAAGTGCTCAGGACCCGGCCCGACATTACCATGCTCGTCAACAATGCCGGCGTCGGCGCAACCGCTTCCCTGCTCGACAGCAAGATTGACGACATGGATGCGCTGATCGCCTTGAACGTGACGGCTGCCACGCGTCTCGCCTATGCGGTTGCTCCGGCATTTGTCGCGCGCGGATCGGGCACGGTGATCAACGTAGCGTCAGCCGTTGCCATTGCCCCCGACCTGCTCAACGGGGTTTACGGCGCGAGCAAGGCCTTCGTGCTCGCCCTGTCCCAGTCCATGAACAGCGAGCTGGGAGAACGGGGCCTGCATGTGCAGGCCGTACTGCCCGGTGCCACCGCAACCCAGTTCTGGGATATTGCCGGGACGCCTGTAGCAGATCTGCCCGGCGAAATCGTCATGGCAGTGGAAGATCTGGTCGACGCGGCGCTTGCAGGGCTGGATCTGGGAGAGCTTGTGACCATTCCCTCATTGCCCGACATCGAGGACTGGCACAGGTTCGAAGCAGCCCGCCAGAACATGCGGAGCAAGCTGTCGCTCTCGGTTCCAGCCGCCCGCTACCTCACCCGCTGAACAGCAAACCGGACAAGTTGATTGCGAAGGGCGTGTCTTCGGCACGCCCTCCTTTGCGGTGTCTAGAGCATAATCCGACCTGATAGAGTCGTTTGCGGTTCCCTTGGCGCTGAAAATCTGATTCATCCTGTTTGCTGGATAGGAGGCCAGCAGGCATGGTGAGACCGATATCCGAGGATTTGC
>NZ_JBYNTS010000026.1:0-2559 GCF_057784975.1 Novosphingobium sp. DS6-6
GGTATCCGTCCGGTGAGGGCCGCGGGGTGATGCCGACCGGCGCGTAGGTTTGGTTACGCGGCGATGGCTGCGGTGCGCGGCGCCCAATTCCACGGCAGGAGCTCGTCGAGCGTTGTGGCCGGGTGATCGGCGATGCGGGCGAGGACATCGGCGAGCCAAGCCTGCGGGTCGACATCGTTGAGCTTGGCGGTCTGGATGAGCGTGTAGATGACGGCGGCGCGTTGCCCACCGCGATCTGATCCGCAGAACAGCCACGCCTTGCGGCCAAGCGGGATGCAGCGCAGCGCGCGCTCGGCAGCGTTGTTGGTGAGGCAGATGCGGCCGTCGTCGAGGAAGCGCGTGAACGCATCCCAGCGCTTGAGCATGTAGAAGCAGGCCTTGGTTAGGTCATGGCCGCGCGAGAGCTTGGCGACCTGCTCGGTGAGCCATGTGTGCAGCTCTCCCATCAGCGGCGCGCTGAGTTCCTGGCGAACCGCGAGCCGCTCGGCCGGGCTCTTGCCGTTGATGCCGCGCTCGATGTCGAACAGGGCATCGAGACGCTGCACGGCCTCGAGTGCGATCGGGTAGATCATGGCAGCGCGCTGACCACGGCTCTTCTTGCGGGCCGAGCTTACGACATCAGCAAGCTCAAAGAACTTGCGCCTGGCATGGGCAAAGCAGCCGGCTTCGAGCACGGGACCGGGGTCGCGTCCTTCGCGATAGAGCTCGCCATATCCGCCATAGGCATCGGCCTGCAGGATCCCGGACCATGCCGCGAGATGGGCTTGCGGATGCTCGCCGCGCCGATCGCGCGAGTAATGGAACAGGACTGCCGGTGGATCGGTCCCGGCGAAGGGACGATCATCGCGCACGTAGACCCATAATCGGGCCACATCGGTCTTGCCCTTGGCCATGACCGGCACGGTGGTATCGTCGCCATGGATCCTGGCTGCGGCGAGAACGTGCGCCTCGATGAGCTTGTAGATCGGCATCAGCGCGTGCGCGGCAGCCCCGACCTGATCGGCGAGGGTCGAGAGACTGAGCGGCACGCCTTCACGGGCGAAGCGCTCGGCCTGCCGGTTGAGAGGCTGGTGCTGTCCATACTTCTCGAACAGGAGCATGGCGAGGAAGCTGGGTCCGGCCCATCCGCGCGGAATTACATGGAACGGTGCCGGGGCCTGCGCGATCTTCTCGCAGTTCCGGCACGCAAACTTCTCGCGCACGGTCTGGATGACCTTCCACGAGCGCGGGATAACCTCGAGCGTCTCGGTGACGTCCTCGCCGAGCTTCGACAGGCGATCTCCGCCGCAGGCCGGGCAGGAACAGGGCGCGGGCACCACGACGCGCTCGCGCGGCAGGTGATCGGGGAACGGCTTCCTTGCCGGGCGCTTGCGCTCGAAGGCGGTGACCGTGGTAGTCTTGGCAGCCGCTTCCTCGGCGATCAGGTCGTCCTCGGCGGCATCGGCCTCGAGCTCTTCGAGCTGCAGCTCCATCTGGTCGAGCAGGCGGCGGCTGCGCTCGGCGCTGGGGCCATACTGCTCGCGCTTCAGCTTGGCGATCTGCAGCTTGAGGTGGGCGATCAGCGCCTCGATGGCGCTCTGGTGGGCCATGGCGTTGGCCAGCTTGGCCTCGGCCTCATCAGCCTTGCGGGCCATCGCCGCCACCAGCGCCTTGAGCGCTTCGACATCGTCCGGAAGGGGCGAGATGACGGCTTCCATGACGGAGAGTGAATCATGCGAGGCTCACTCCCGCAAGGGCAAAATGCCCGTCTGCCGCCATTATCCAGCGCTCGCCGGCCGCCACGTATACTGCGGGTTGCGCCAGTCGATCCCTTCCAGCAGGCAGGCCAGTTGCGAGGGGGTGAGCGACACTGTTCCCTCAGTCGCCGAGGGCCACACGAACCGGCCCTTCTCAAGCCTCTTGGCGTAGAGCGACATGCCGATCCCGTCGTGCCAGATGATCTTGATCAGCGAGCCTGCGCGGCCGCGGAACACGAATAGATCCCCACCATGCGGATTACGCTTCAGGCCCTGCTGCACCAGCAGTGCCAGGCCCTGCATGCCCTTGCGCATATCCGTGTGACCCAGCGCGATCCACACCCGCGCGCCCGAAGGGATCATCGCAGAGCCTTCAAGGCGGCCGCGACCAACCTCGGCGATGCCGCGGCGAAAATGCTCACCCGCTTCCCGCGCGGCAGCTCGATGATCATCGCCGGGTGCTCGGCAGCGCCGGCAACGACCGCGTCCCCGTCGATCAGCGCTTCGGCGAATACCGGAGCTGGCAATGCCTTGGGCGCACTGGCCTCCTGCGCCACACCTGCATCGAGCAACTTGCGCCGCCAAGTGTAGATCAACCCGGACGAGACGTCATGGCGGCGGCAGACATCGGCGACCCTCGCACCCGGCGCGAACGCCTCGGCCACGATCTGCAGCCGTTCCTCATCGCTCCACCGACGCCGCCGCTCTGGCCCCGAAAATACCGTCACCTGACCCACCGACCGCTCCAAAGCGCACTCTTAAGAGCACGCTTAAGAGCGTTCGCTACCTACCCACGCAAGGCGGCCCCCGCCGGATGGATACG
>NZ_JBYNTS010000027.1:0-1685 GCF_057784975.1 Novosphingobium sp. DS6-6
GATGAAAGCGCTTGTGTGCGTGAAGCGAGTGATCGACTACAACGTGAAGCCGCGTGTGAAGGCGGACGGTACGGGTGTCGAGCTGGCGAATGTGAAGATGAGCATGAACCCGTTTGACGAGATCGCGGTTGAGGAGGCGATCCGTTTGAAGGAGCGGGGGGTGGTATCGGAGGTTGTGGCGGTATCGGTTGGTCCGGCCAAGGCGCAGGAGACGTTGCGGACGGCGTTGGCGATGGGTGCGGACCGTGCGGTTCTGGTGCAGAGCGACGAGGATGTTGAGCCGTTGGCGGTGGCCAAGATCGTCAAGGCGCTGGCCGAGGAGGAGGCGCCTGGCCTGATCATCACGGGCAAGCAGGCGATCGACGACGATGCGAACCAGGTTGGCCAGATGGTGGCGGCTTTGCTGGGTCGTCCGCAGGGTACGTTTGCCAATGCCGTGCAGGTTGAGGGCGATGCGCTGATCGTGACGCGGGAGATCGACGGCGGGCTCGAGACGGTGCGGCTGGCATTGCCGGCGGTGGTGACGACGGACCTGCGGCTGAACGAGCCGCGCTATGCGAGCTTGCCCAACATCATGAAAGCCAAGTCCAAGCCGCTGGCGGTGAGAAGCGCGGCGGATCTGGGCGTGGACGTGGCGCCGCGTCTCAGGACGCTGAAAGTGGCCGAGCCGCCGGTGCGTGCCGCGGGGGTGAAAGTGGCCGATGTTGATGCGCTGGTGGCCAAGCTCAAGGAACTGGGAGTTGCGTGATGGGTAAGGTTCTTCTCTGGGTCGAGCACGATGGCGCCGCGGTTCGCGATGCGACGCTGAGCGCGGTGACGGCCGCCACGCAGCTGGGTGAAGTCGTCGCGCTGGTGGCGGGCGAGGGCATCGACGGCGTGGCGCAGGCGGCGGCGCAGATCGCGGGCGTTGCCAAAGTGCTCAAGGCCGACGATGCGGCCTATGCCCATGCGCTGGCCGAGAACGTGGCGCCGCTGGTGGCGGGCCTGATGGCGGATTACGACGCGTTCGTGGCGGCGGCGACGACCACCGGCAAGAACGTGGCGCCGCGGGTTGCCGCACTGCTCGACGTGGCGCAGGTGTCCGACATTCTCACGGTGGAAGGCGCCAGGACGTTCACCCGGCCGATCTATGCCGGCAATGCCATTGCCACGGTGGAAAGCAGCGATGCCAGGCTGGTGGTGACAGTGCGCACGACGGCTTTTGCCAAGGCCGAAGCGAGCGGCGGCAGCGCGGTGGTCGAAGCGGTAAGCGGGCCGGGCGATGCGGGCCTGTCGCGCTTCGTGGGTGCGGAGATCGCCAAGAGCGAGCGGCCGGAACTGACCAGCGCCAAAGTGATCGTTTCGGGCGGTCGGGCGCTCAAGGATGCCGAGACGTTTGCCGCGACGATCGTGCCGCTGGCCGACAAGCTGGGCGCCGCGATCGGGGCAAGCCGCGCGGCGGTGGACGCGGGCTATGTGCCCAACGACTATCAGGTGGGCCAGACGGGCAAGATCGTGGCGCCGGAAGTCTATGTCGCGGTGGGTATCTCGGGGGCGATCCAGCACCTTGCCGGCATGAAGGATTCCAAGACCATCATCGCCATCAACAAGGACGAGGACGCACCGATTTTCCAGGTGGCCGACGTGGGCCTGGTGGCCGACATCTTCACTGCCGTACCCGAACTGGTGAGCAAGCTCTGAGCGGC
>NZ_JBYNTS010000028.1:0-1011 GCF_057784975.1 Novosphingobium sp. DS6-6
CTCGCGCAGAAGAGTTGACTTCCCACCGCCCGAACACCCCGAGATCACGACAAAGCGGGCTGTCATACCCTGCGGACCTGTTCATTGGAAAGTTCTATCATGAAAACACTTCAACTGGTTGGAGATTAGAGATTACGGTGACAGAGAGATTACGAGATTACGGTGACAGGTGCGTAAACCCCGAAATTGGCACGGATCAGCTCTGCAGGTAGCTATGCCATATGGCCCGTCTTCCACGCATGGTATTGCCCGGCATTCCGCATCATGTGACGCAGCGAGGCAATCGTCGTGAGCGGACGTTCTTTGAGGACGGGGATTATGCGCTCTATCTCGATCTGCTGGCCAACGCGGCTGAGCGATACGGGGTCGAGATATGGTCTTACTGCCTGATGCCCAATCATGTGCACATCATCGCCGTGCCCCGCGATGCAAAGGCGCTGGGGCGGGCGTTTCGTCATGTGCATCGGCATTACACCGGCTATGTGAATGCGCGCATGCGGGTGACCGGGCATTTGTGGCAAGGCCGGTTCAGTTCCGTGGCGATGGACGAAGCGCACCTGCACGCAGCCTTCCGCTATGTGGCGCTCAACCCTGTGCGGGCACGTTTGGTTGCGCGTGCGCAGGACTGGGCGTGGTCGAGCGTAAGGGCGCATTTTGCCGGGGCGGATGACCCGTGCTCGAGTGCCGAGCGGACAGGGGGGCGATTGGCATTGGCCCGTGCGATGTGCATGGGCCTCCCGGCGTGCAGACAGCCAGTCCGCTTTTTGGCGTTCGCGTGGGATGTTTGTGGGTTGGTTGCGGGGGCAGGATTTGAACCTGCGACCTTCAGGTTATGAGCCTGACGAGCTACCGGGCTGCTCCACCCCGCGATGGTGGCTGGTGGTGACGGTGCCCCCGTCGTGGAATGCGAGGGGGGTTTTGTTGGTCATGGGACATGTGATGGGTTTTGTGCGCGGGCTGCAATGCCTGGCGACGACCTACTCTTCCAACGCTTGAGCGTTAGTACCATTG